>JALTAZ010000161.1 GCA_027075555.1 Micavibrio sp. | reverse complement strand
TTTGTTTCACATGAAACATTATCCACAGCCTCATCAACAAACGCTTGAATCAGCAGCATACGCGCCTGCGCCTCATTTAATCCACGCGCTCTAAGATAGAATAACGGCTCTTCATCAAGCTGCCCTGTTGTTGCTCCGTGAGAGCATTTAACATCATCAGCATAAATTTCAAGCTCTGGCTTAGTGTCCATTTCTGCGCCTTGAGAGAGCAATAAAGTATTAGATAGCTGATAACCATCTGTCTTTTGTGCCATTTTATGAACAAGAACTTTACCTTGAAACACCCCCCTTGCCTTATCATCTAAAAGAGTGCGGTAAAACTGATTAGACTTACAATTTGGCGCAAGGTGCTCTATCAATATGGTTGTATCACCATGTTGAGATCCTTTGAGCATGTTAACCCCATTTAGCAAGCATTCAATACCAGCACCATTTAAAACCGCATGAATATCATGTCGCGTTAATTTACCGCCAATATTAAGGGAAAAGCTGTTCAAATATGAATCCCTTTCCATATTGATATGCACCATATTGGTCTGCACCGCAGATATATTATCATCTTGTATGCGGATATGATCTAGCCTAGCACCCATGCCAAGCACAATTTCGGTGCTCATATTCTTCCAATATATGCCGCTACCTTCATGTTTTTCGATAATAGTTGCTTGTGCACCATCTTCTAATATTATTCTAAGGAACAGTTGGTGATGTTTGTTATCCTCACCAATCCACAATATTTCTTCTGCTTGTTCACTAACCTGTCCACGGATTTTGTGGATAACTACTTCTTGCACAGGTTGCGGAGAGACATTCAAAAGTTCATCTCCCAAAGCTCTGGAAAGATTAGTATATTTCCATTCCTCAACTTTTTGCGTAGGTAGGTTTTTAGGATCTAATATATCTACCATGGCAGTACATCCCTTATTGACGGCGGGTAATAGCTCCAGCTTTCTTCACTTATGACGCTATTTTTACCCATGCCATTATAAAACTCATATTTTAGACGAACAGTTTTCCCCTCTGGGGGGGTGCCTTTTATTTTAATCTTAATAGTTTTACCTATAAAATCTTTAATGCATGGTGAGCCTTTTTCCTGATGGCCATCAGATACTTTTGCGCCTTTAATCTCTGTGCGGTAAAGCCCAGTATCAAGGTTACGCTTAACCTTTGCATGCACCATACATTCCACCCAATAGCCAGCCTGTGCCTGCATAGGAATAAACACAATGAAAGATAAAATCACAGCAAACAATCTAATCATGCTGCTTCTCCTGTAAATTCGGCATAGCCCTTTTTCTCAAGCTCAATAGCAAGCTCTGCCCCGCCTGTTTTAACAATTTTACCATCTGCCAAAACATGCACAATGTCTGGCTTAATATAGTCAAGCAAGCGTTGATAATGAGTAATCACAAGAAAAGAGCGCCCAGGCGCGCGCAATTTATTCACACCATCAGCAACAACTTTAAGCGCATCAATATCAAGACCACTATCAGTTTCATCAAGAATGCAGAATTTAGGATCTAACATTGCCATTTGCAAAACTTCGTTACGTTTTTTCTCTCCGCCTGAAAAACCAACATTCACGGCGCGCTTCATCATATCATCAGATATCCCAAGAGCTTTAGTCTTTTCCTTAATAAGTTTTAACATACCAAGTGCATCAAGCTCTTCTTCCCCGCGCTGCTTACGAATAGAGTTGATAGAAGTTTTTAAGAACATGCTCATACTAACCCCTGGAATTTCCACAGGATATTGAAAGGCAAGAAACACTCCTGCTGCCGCACGTTCCTCTGGAGCAAGCCCCAGCAAATCTTGTCCGTTCATCTCAACCGAACCACCTGTAACCATATAGCCATCGCGTCCTGATAAAATATAAGATAAGGTTGACTTACCTGCCCCGTTAGGTCCCATAATTGCATGAACTTCACCTGCCTTTATCTCTAGGTTAAGCCCTTTTATTATCTCTTTTTTATTACCGTCATCTGTTTCAATAGATGCGTATAGATCTTTAATTTTTATCATGGTTTTAGTTGCTCCAATTCATCTGAAGGTATTTTATCAACTATAAAGTCTGGTAAAGGCTTAGCTTTACCTTTATTTTTCATAAAAGACTTAACCTCTTGCTTTTCAAACTCTATCTTTTGTTTTTGCATTTGGGCGCTGTTATAGGCAAACCAAAAGCTAAATAAAATCAGGGCAAGTGTTCCAACTATCACTAGGTAATGGATAACACGATCAATGGCTATTTGCCTGCTATATTTTTTTTCCGCTTCATGCATATTACTTACCTAACTTACTTACCCAACGCTTCCCTCTAGACTTATACCGACGAGTTTTTGTGCTTCAACCGCAAATTCCATTGGTAGATGTTGCATTACTTCACGAGCAAATCCATTTACGATAAGAGCTATTGCTTGCTCTTCACTAAGCCCTCGCTGCATACAGTAAAATAGCTGATCTTCAGATATTTTAGAGGTTGTTGCCTCATGCCCGAGACTAGCTGTTTTATTACGGCTTTCAATATAGGGAACTGTATGGGATCCGCACCTATCACCTATTAAAAGAGAATCGCAAACAGTAAAGTTTTTCGACCCTTCCGCATTTGGTAATATTTTTACCATACCACGATATGTGCTTTGACTGCGCCCTGCGCTGATGCCTTTTGCGACTATGCGGCTCTTAGTATTTTTACCAATATGTATCATTTTCGTTCCTGTATCGGCCTGCTGTTTTCCGTTTGTAATGGCCACGGAATAAAATTCACCTACAGAGTTATCCCCCTTTAATATACAAGAAGGATATTTCCAAGTAATAGCCGACCCCGTTTCCACTTGCGTCCAGCTAATCTTGGAATTACGTCCCTCACAAAGCCCACGTTTAGTAACAAAATTATAAATCCCGCCTTTGCCAGTTTCAGGATCACCCGGATACCAGTTTTGCACCGTGGAATATTTTATCTCTGCATCTTCATGAGCTATTAACTCTACTATCGCGGCGTGGAGCTGATTCTCATCACGCATCGGCGCGGTACAGCCTTCCAAATAAGAGACATAAGAGCCTTTTTCTGCAATTATCAATGTGCGCTCAAACTGCCCAGTGTTAAGCTCATTTATACGAAAATACGTGGAAAGCTCCATAGGACAGCGTACCCCTTTAGGAATATAAACAAAGCTACCATCTGTGAAAACTGCGCTATTCAAACAAGCATGTTTATTATCTGAATATGGAACAACGCTTCCCATATATTTTTTTATAAGATCCGGATAATTGGCAATTGCATCAGAAATAGAGCAAAAAATCACACCATATTTTTTAAGCTCTTTTTTAAAAGTAGTTGCAACCGATACAGAATCAAAAACTGCATCCACTGCAACTTGTGTGCGGTTTTTAACACCCGCTAATATTTCTTGCTCTATTAACGGGATTCCAAGTTTTTCATAAGTTTCCAGCAATATAGGATCAACATCTTCAAGACTTTCAGGTGCATTCTCAGTAGATTTAGGAGCAGCATAATAATAGGAAGATTGATAGTCAATCGGTGTAATATCAAGTTTTGCCCAACCAGGTTCAGGCATTTTAAGCCAGTGTCTATATGCTATTAAACGCTTTTCTAACATCCATTTCGGCTCATTTTTCTTCGCCGATATAAAGCGAATAA
Source organism: Micavibrio sp. (assembly GCA_027075555.1). Lineage (GTDB taxonomy): Bacteria > Pseudomonadota > Alphaproteobacteria > Micavibrionales > Micavibrionaceae > UBA1672. The sequence goes on along the minus strand of JALTAZ010000161.1, from coordinate 2,722 downwards.
TATCCTCACTCAACCCCTTAGGTGATTTTTCCGTTTCAATATCCGTAACAAAACCTGCATCATATTTGCCGATCAGATCCTCTATTGTCTTTATTGTTTCATCAGTGGCAACCACAACAAATATCTCCTATATTGGTATTATTACTGATGTAATTATCCAGCACCATATCCGATAGCTTAAGGTTATCAAGCACATCAGATAACACCTTATTCACATTCCCCCAGCCTCTACGAATAGTGCAACTATCAAATAATTTACAATCAGATTTTACAGTATCAACACATGAAATAATGCATAAGGGTCCATCAATGGCTCTAATAATTTCATTTATACTTAAATCATTTGCAGATCTTAACATAATGTAACCGCCATTAATTCCGCGCTTTGATTGCAGAATATCTGCTTTAACCAATAGCTTTAAAACCTTTGAAACTGTAGGCTCGGGCAACTTACTTGCCCGAGATATACTAGCAGCATTCATTACTTTGTTTGGTGAAGCAGACATAACAGATAAAATCACCATGCCATAATCCGCAAGCTTTGATACCCTGATCATAATTTCCACCTAATAACGTACTGTTATGGTACCTTTTGTCACTAAAACCACATTATATCAAGATAAAATATTGTATTGACTTCAAAAAAATAAAATCATCCGTAATTATTTCTTTTATATTTTTTTGTAAAAATGTATATTCTCAACTTGTTTCAACATCATAATGAACATAGATAATATAATAAAAACATAGATATATAATAATATGAAACTTTTCATCCCTATCTTCTCAATTACATTACTGCTAAGCGCTGTTTTACTATTTACGGTTCAGCCCATGTTTTCAAGGATGATACTACCCTATTTAGGCGGAGCACCACAAACATGGAATACATCTATGTTATTTTTTCAATTATGTCTTCTTGCTGGTTATGCATATGCTCACGGTACAACACGATATATGAGCGTTAGACACCAATCTATACTACATATATCATTACTAATAATATTCTTCTTTATTCTCCCAATATCAATTCCTGACGGTTGGGAACCACCAGGAGGGGAAGACCCTACGCTATGGCAATTATCTTTAATGGCAACTGTCGTAGGTGGACCATTCTTTGTAATTTCCGGATCTGCACCAATGTTACAAAGATGGTTTTCGATAACAAACCATAAAGATGCTCATGATCCCTATTTCTTATATGGCGCTAGTAACTTAGGGTCTATGTCTGCACTTTTACTATATCCAATAGTAATAGAGCCAAACCTTACATTACGTCAACAAAGTATGGATTGGATGTATGGTTATATAATTTTAATATTACTAACCATGTTTTGTGCATTACTAATATGGAAATGTAAAAAAGCCGCAGAAATAGATAAAAAACCTTCAGGCAATGAAGATGTTAAAGATGATATATCAAATTCCCAGCGTATTAAATGGATTATATTGTCTTTCATACCATCATCACTAATGTTAGGAGTAACAACACATATTACCACTGAGATTGCATCAGTTCCTTTATTGTGGGTTTTACCCCTATCCCTTTATATTGGAACATTTATTATGGTGTTTGCACGCAAACCACTTTTCACATCTAATCAAGTGATGCTGGCATCTGGTCTTGGTGTAATAATTCTCATATCACAAAATATAGCCATGAAAGATATAAGTGACTATACGGCTATGACAATCATATTGCATTTGAGTGTATTTTTCTTATTAGCCTTATCATGTCATACATCATTAGCAGAAACCCGCCCTAACGCAAAAAAACTAACTGAATTTTATCTAATTATGTCATTAGGTGGCGCTATAGGAGGTTTTTTTAATGCTATCATTGTTCCTAAATACATAATAATTCCTGTTGAATACCCAATATTACTTATAGCCGCAGCTATGGTCAGATATATAAACATCCCCGATCAAGCATTTTCAAATTTGATCAATAAACTAAAAAGTGAAAAATCACACATTCTTAGTATCAATAATTTATCACTAATAACTATACCTATTGTTGCTAGTGTTATAGGCCTAAAAATTCAAGGTAAAGCAAATGTGGAGTGGCTAAGTGCTATTATATTTTTTACTTCATCCATTTTCCTTATAAAACGTAGATGGAGCTTCTCACTTATAGTAATGCCCGCTATATTAGTTCCATATATGAGTATTTCAGGGACTCTATTACATCAAGATCGAAGTTTTTTTGGAGTTATCAGAATATCTGAAACAGAAAAAGAACGTATACTTTTCCACGGAAGCACAAACCATGGAACACAGCCGACTTCAATAAGATACCCCTTAACCAAAATATCTTATTACGGGGAAACAAGCCCTGTCTCAGATTTATTCAATATAGCCGATATGAAAGAAGGCTCCCAAAAAATTGCTGTCCTTGGTTTAGGCATTGGAGTAACAGCCTGCTATAAAAAAGAAGGCCGCCATTTTGATTTTTATGAAATTGATAAAAAGATTGCTGATATTGCTGAAAACGCTAGTTATTTTACTTACCTATCAGAATGTGGCAGCCCCTATGATATAATTCTAGGAGATGGGCGCCTTGAAATTACAAAAAAACCAAATGAATATTACGACTTTATCCTTGTTGATGTATTTAGCTCGGACAATATACCTGTACACCTATTAACTAAGGAAGCTGTAGAGATATATCTCTACAGCTTCCTTAGTTAATAGGTGTACAGGTATATTGTCCGAGCTAAAT
>JALTAZ010000160.1 GCA_027075555.1 Micavibrio sp. | reverse complement strand
GCTTTGGACAATCCGTCCAACTTTTTTGCAGCGCAAAGCCTTGATAACCGCGCAAGTGATTTGACAAGACTTCTTGATGGTATTTCACAATCTATTAGAACAATTGAAGAAGCCGATAATGGTATTACCGCTCTAACAAATCTTGTAGAGCAAGCTCAATCAGTTGCTATTGAGGCTCAATCAGAAGCAAGGACAGCAGAAGGTTTCGCACTTATCCGTGGGACAGAGGATCTGCGTGGTGTTAATCTGACCGCTGATTTAGCGGAGTTTTCAGGCGGGGAAAGCTTTACAATTATAGTTGAAGAAGCTGATGGTACGGCTACAACCAACCCAACATTAACAAGCCCTGCTGCTACTGTTACAATTGCGGCTAATGATACAGTTGATAATATTGTGGCTCAGATAAACTCTGATACAAATAATGATGACCTGGTTAGAGCCAGTGTCACATCATCAGGGCAGTTACAAATTGAATCTCTTGTTGATGGAGCATCAATAAGAATACAAGATTCCGCTAATTCAGGTGCTGGCGGTACGGAATTTGACTTGGCAGGCTTCACAGCAATTGGTCTTGGTGACTTTGTCCAAGCTGAGGATAACGATGCTGGTGGTACTGCGGCTATACGTTATGGTGGTACAGCCATAGCCGGTAACACTATTAGATCAAACCGCGCGGCTCTTGCATCACAAGTTAACGGTAACTACGTTGCATCTGCTACTTTGAATGATGCTGGCTTTTTAACAACTGGTGCGGCAGGTACAGATGAGTTACGTATCAATATTTCAGTTGATGACACGTCAAGCGCAGATATTGATGTTGCCAATGATACAACCATTCAAGAACTTATAGACAACATCAATAATGATGCAAATATTGGCTCACTTATCACAGCGTCATTTAACACCGATACTGGGGAAATTGAGTTAACGGGTGCAAACGGGGCTGGAACAGTTGAAATTCAATATGAAGATCTAACTGGTACTGCTAATCCCCAATTTGCATTTGGTGCAAATGCAGGTGACGGCGCTATTGGTACAGCAAATGACGTTAACTCAGAAAGATTTACATTTGTTGGTACAAGTGTTGATTTAGCCAATTTCGAGGCCGACTTTAATAATATTAGAGAACAAATTGATGGTATTGTTGAAGATGCATCATACAGGGGTGTTAATCTTCTAAGTAATGATGATCTAACTACATTCTTCAATGAAGATCGTAGCAACTCTCTTATTACGCAAGGCGTTGACTTTACAGCTACGGGGCTTGGTATTGCAGAAGGTTCATTTACAACATCGGCTTCTATCCAGCTCTCTGTTGATGATGTTAGATCTGCGCTAGATAGTGTTAGAAACTTTGGTTCTTCAATTGCTAATGACCTGTCAATAATTCAGACACGCCAAGACTTTACAGAGCAGACAATTAACACTCTTGAAGCTGGTGCAGATGACTTGACAGTAGCAGACCAAAATGAAGAAGGTGCAAATCTTTTGGCCTTGCAAACACGTCAAACTTTGGGTGTTACATCTTTGTCATTAGCATCTCAGTCACAGCAAGCTGTTTTACGACTATTCTAATTCCAAAACCAGAAGGAAAAGGAATAATAAAAATTGTAATTATTCTAACAAAGCAGGCGGAAAAAGAAATTTTCCGCCTCTTTTGGTATTTGAAATATTTTGTGATCAAAATAACAATCAAGTTATAGTGATTTGGTTTTATTTTAGGATAAAGAGCAAGTGACAAAGCGTAGCAACCTATGTGACTATGTTAAAAACGCAGCAACAAAGTCATAAAATAAATGCAAGTTACTATATTATTTTATAGCCCTGAATATAATGTCTTTATTTTTATCTTCGGCATCGCTTAGGTGCCAAGCATTGCGAGCCATGAATACAGGGTCGTCATCGTGGTCACGAGCAATTGACATCTGATTAGCATCAATAAAAGATTTTAATTTTGCAAAATCATCGGCAAATATCCAGCGCGCAGTATAAAGGCTAGTTTGTTCAAACTTTACAGGAATTTCATATTCAGTGCGTATACGATCTTTTAAAACTTCAAACTGCAACGGTCCTACAACGCCAACTATCCAATCAGGATCGCTATATGGTTTAAATACACGCGCAGCCCCTTCTTCGGCAAGTTGTTCTAATGCCTTACCTAAATGTTTGGCTTTTAATGGGTCTTCTGCCCTCGCCTTTTGCATATATTCAGGTGCAAAACTTGGAATACCTGTAAAAGCTATATCCTCACCTTCAGTTAAGGCATCACCTATACGCAATCCACCATAATTAGGAATACCAATAATATCCCCCGGATATGCACTTTGCGCTACCTCACGATCTTGTGCAAGGAAAAGCTGCGGTGAATGAATAGTCATCACCTTTCCAGAGCGAACATGTTTTAGCTTCATTCCTTTACGAAATTTACCAGAACATATACGCGAAAAAGCAATACGATCGCGATGTTTTGGATCCATATTAGCCTGAATCTTAAAAACAAAAGAAGTCACTTTATTTTCATCGGGCTTAATATCGCGCGTTTTAGTAGGCTGTGCCCGTGGGCAGGGCGCATATTTTGCGATTCCTCCAAGCAATTCATGAACCCCAAAATTATTTACTGCACTTCCAAAAAATACAGGCGTAAGACCACCTTTTAGAAAGCTATCCAAATCAAATTCTGGAAAAACTCCACGAATTACTTCAATATCTTCGCGCAACTTTTCAGCTTGCTCAGATGGTAATAATTTATCAATTTTGGGATCACCAAGACCAGAACATTCTATAGATTCGCTTAATGCTTCACCTTTTGATCTTTCAAATAGAACAAGCTTATCCTCAAGAAGATTATAACACCCCTTAAAATCGCGACCCATTCCAATGGGCCAACTTGCGGGCACAACTTCTAATGCAAGCTTTGATTCTATATCATCAAGTAAATCAAATGGATCTTGCCCATCCCTATCCATTTTATTTATGAAGGTTATTATCGGAATATCACGAAGACGGCAAACCTCAAAAAGCTTATATGTCTGCGTTTCTATGCCTTTTGCACAATCTAAAACCATAATTGCGCTATCCACTGCGGTAAGTGTTCTGTAAGTATCCTCTGAGAAATCCTCGTGCCCTGGCGTATCTAAAAGATTATATGTAATACCACCATTTTCAAATGTCATAACAGAAGATGCAACGGAAATTCCGCGCTCTTGCTCTACCTTCATCCAATCCGAACGCGCGCGTCTGCGATCCCCCTTCGCCTTAACCATACCTGCCATTTGAATAGCACCACCAAAAAGCAACAGCTTTTCAGTCAAGGTGGTCTTACCCGCATCAGGATGAGATATAATGCCAAACGTACGCCGGTTTTCAATAATTGAGGCTAAAGAAGACACCAAAATAAACCATTTCTACATTGATCGCTGAACTGCTTGGCTGGCTTTGGATATATCCTTGCCCATACCATCAATAGTAGAGCAACCACCAATTGATATAGTAATAAATGTAATACAAATAAGCGCCGCATATTTATTCATTTAAACTTCCTTTCTATAAATTGTAATATAATATTTCCTCAAAAGGATTATTCATTTCACTATCTTCTATCTCTATAACCCATAAATCAGGATCCCTAGAAATAGAGCGCTGAATATACCTATCTGCATCATCTTCTTCAACATGTTCTTTAGACATTGCATCAACCCAGCCTAGTTTCCCTTCAATATCGCGCTGCTGTATCAGTAATCTACACACCCCGGTAAGATTATTCAGCTTTAATAAAATTGTCCCTGTATTTTTCTCTCCACGCTGGTGAACATAATAAAAGATCCCTTGTCCATTAAGTGGCTTTAATATTGCGTCAATCAGCAAATATACAGGTAATCGAACCTCATCACCATGCATTATCAATGTAACTTCTCTTCATTGATCCAACGTTCAACCGTTAATGCCTGATCTTCCTTGGAATCTTCGGGATGGTGAAAACCATAAACTATTTTAGCAGCCTCGAGAGCCGTAGCTTCAGGCTCACCAGCATTGAGCAGACCGCTATAAGCTCGCATAACAGCTCCATGACACTTACAATCATATTTTGCATTTTTTACGCCACTTTGTATAGGTATTTTGCAAGGCATTTTTACGCTACCTTTCTTCAAGTTTCTTGCCATAAAGCTCAAGACGATGATCTATAAGCTCATACCCCAGATCACGGGCAATCTTTTCTTTTAGCTCCTCAAGCTCTTCATTTTGAAACTCAATGACCTTACCTGTTTCAAGATCAACTAGGTGATGATGATGATCCAAGTTTACCTCATATCTGGCATAGCCCTCTTGAAACTCATGGCGAATGACTAAATTTAACTCATCAAGCAGCCCCAAAGTTCTATATACTGTTGCAATAGAAATAGATTCATCAAGAACCCGCGCTCTTTCATAAACATCCTCAACTGAGGGGTGATCCTCTGACTGCCCTAAAACTTTTAATATAACCCTTCTTTGCCCTGTCATTTTTAGACCAGCATCAACACAACGCTTAACAAGATCAGCCATAATTCTTTCCATATACTTTATATTAAATGCTTCTAAATACTACTATGCCACATAAAATAATCTAATGTTAGAGAGAAAAATTCGCAAGGATGATTAAATAAATTTAAAATAAAATAAGACAACTAAAACATTACCTATAATCATTAATAGACTTACCCTAATCTAGGTGCCAATTAAATGACCGTTTAATAAATAATGTGTATATATGGCTGCTACATAACCCAATATGATAAATGGTGTCCATTTAAGATGTGAGAAGAACGTATAGTAACCGCGGCCTATTCCCATTAGAGCAACACCAGCAGCAGAACCTATCGAAAGCATGCTTCCACCTACCCCCGCAGTAAGGGTTACTAGCAACCACTGAAAATGATCCATATCAGGGTTCATAGTCAAAACTGCAAACATAACAGGAATATTATCAATCAAGGCTGAAGCAATTCCAAGGAATATATTTGTTATATCAGCCCCCCACCCCGTATACATAGTTTGGGACATTAACTCTAAATATCCAAGATAACCAAGACCACCAACACTAAAAATAATACCAAAGAAAAAGAACAAAGTATCCCATTCAGCGTCGGCAACATTATGTAATATATCAAAATCTTTATCTCTTAAATATCTTGTATTGCGGATAAACCAAGCCGTTATCATCAATAAAGATAAACCTATCATCATTCCAACATAAGGAGGAAGCCCAAGGGTTTGTTCTAACCCTGCCGCTAAAGCAATAGTTAAAAACCCTAGGCCAATAATAAACCTTGCACCCTGTTTTAATTTTATATCTTCAACTACGGGATCAGGCCGTTCATCAGGAATAAACAATGTCATTAAAATTGCAGGAACAAGAAAGCACACTAACGATGGAAAAAAGAGCGCGAAAAATTCAAAAAACTGAACTTTATTAGCCTGCCAAACCATCAATGTTGTAATGTCACCAAAGGGGCTAAACGCACCGCCTGCATTTGCTGCCGATACAATATTTATACAACCCAGTGTGATAAAACGCGCATTATTATTACCTACAGCCATAATAACAGTTCCCATTACCAGTGCTGTTGTCAAGTTGTCTGCTATTGGTGACAAGAAAAATGCACAAAGCCCAGTTGCCCAAAAAAGTTTTTTTGTAACTCATCCCTGATTTTATTAATTTTATACGAATTACAGCAAATACATTACGGCTTTCCAATGCGCTAATATAAGTCATTGCAACTAGCAAGAATAGCATTAAACTTGCATATTCATTTAGCCCATGAGAAATTGCTGCATGAACATCATCTTTACTTGCGCCAAACTCTGGTGCCGCAAGCGCTATAATAATCCATATCAAACCCGCCCCTAGCATAACAGGCTTTGATTTACGCATATGCGTAAATTCTTCAGTTAACACTGCAAAATAAGATAGAATAAATATAAAAATACTAAGGACACCTGCCCAATGCCACCCAACATCAAGGTTATAGCTACTTTCGCTAGAAGCACTAGACGCAAGCGCAGGAAAAGATGCTAATAATGCAATTATGATAAAAACTGGTAAAAATATTTTCAACTTCATAGTAATTTTAAAGGTTTTTCTTAATGTATATTTAATGTCTATTTTTTATTCCTATTACCATCGGGGACTTGATATCATATAAAATTCCAGCAACCAAGACTTAAATTCAGACTAACATCATAAAGTAAAATGGCTATTTCAATTTGGAAATTATAAAATTTTAATATAAATGTAACTAGGCTCAGGACCTATTAAATTGTGTACATAAAGTTTCACGGGATTCACAAAGTATGCTCGATATGATTCAATTTCTTATAAATGAGATTGAATTATGCGTGAATTATTTTGGT
>JALTAZ010000159.1 GCA_027075555.1 Micavibrio sp. | reverse complement strand
GCAAATAGATAACTCTTCTCCTTCTTTAGAGTTGGTTTCCTTACCTGCTATGGAAAAAGAAGCGGTTAAGGAGAGATATTTAGTTATTGAGCCAGATGTTGCAACCAGCAAGGCAGAGGAAATATTACTACCTTTGCTTGATATTAATAAGCCTAAAATATTAGTAGATGAATTGGCCGTTACGGCTTCTAAAGAGGTCTATGGGCCTTTATTGCCGCGTGATGAGATATTGAAAATAAATCCGGGTGATACCATTGCTGGGACTTTGCAAAATTCAGGTGTTAGTGGCGCTGAGGCTTATAGAGCGGTTAAGGCGATAAGCCGGTTCTATGATCCTAAGTTGGTCAAACCTGGTCAGGTGATTTCTATTAGTATGGAGCCAACAGAGCAAGGAATGGCGCTTTCTTCACTAAGTATGAAGATGGGCTCAACTAAGGAGTTGATAATAGATAAAGATAAAAATGGCATTTTTCGTCCATCATTGATAGAGAAGAAAGTTGTTTTGAAAATGAAGGCAGCCAAAGCAACTATTAGCTCTTCTTTGTATGCTTCTGCTGCGCGGGCTGGTATTCCTGCCTCTATTATCGCAGAAATGATCCGTTTATACTCATATGAAGTTGATTTCCAAAGGGATACTCGCCGTGGTGATACGGTTGAGATATTATATGAAACATATGAAACTGAAGATGGTGATTTTGCGAGATATGGTAATATTTTATTCGCTAATTTGAAGGTCAATGGTACGAAAATACCTATTTATAGATATGAAAGTAAAGATGGTAATGTGCAATATTTTCGTGAAGATGGCTTGAACTTAAAAAATACTTTAATGCAAACACCTATTGATGGTGCGCGTATATCATCTGGGTTTGGGATGCGTCATCATCCTGTCCTTGGTTATAATAAAATGCATAAAGGGATAGATTTTGCGGCATCTCGTGGCACACCAATATATGCCGCAGGCGATGGAGTTATTGAAAAAGCTGGTCGTAATGGTGGCTATGGTAATTATATTCGTATCCGCCATGTTAATAATTTAAAAACTGCTTATGCTCATATGAAAAGATTTGCTAAGGGAATGAAGCCTGGAAAAAGAGTAAAGCAGGGGCAGGTTATTGGATATGTTGGGACTACTGGTCGTTCAACTGGTCCTCATTTGCATTTTGAAGTTTTAAAGGGTGGCAAGCAGGTAAACCCAAAGAGTATTAAATCCGCAAATAGAGAGAAGCTAAAAGGCAAAAGGCTTAGTGATTTTAAGGCTCGGGTCGCTGTAATTAAACAAGAATATGCCAAATTATCTCAAGATTTGAAGTTTGCACAAAATAGTTATTAAAATATCCTGCCTCTTGAATTTGTATTTTCTTGATATAGATTATAGCTATGTGTGATGGTGCTTTACACTATCATATGATGTTTTATATTAGAAAAATATCTTATATTTTCTATTTTTTAGATTGAGCCTTTTATAACAAAGGTGTATCGTATCATTGGTTTAAATGCGTGCGGCTTTGCGTTTGTAGTTTAAGTAAAAAAGGTTTCGTCAGGCTGTAAGCATGAAATTTATGTAATTTAGAGCGTGTTTTAGTGCGCCACCTGTTGTGTCTTATCAGACGTAATGGGCATTCGCTTTATGCGAGAATGGAGAAAATAATGACAAAAAGAATGTTAATAGATGCAACCCACAAAGAAGAATTAAGGGTTGCTATTACAGATGGAAATAAACTTATAGAATATGATTATGAGAGCCAGAGCAGAAAGCCTTTAAAGGGAAGCATATTTTTAGCCAAAGTTACAAGGGTCGAGCCATCATTGCAAGCGGCCTTTGTGAATTTTGGCGGTAATAGGCATGGTTTTTTACCATTTTCAGAAATACATCCCGATTATTTCAGAATACCGGTTGCTGATCGTGAGGCTCTTGTAGCAGAGCAAGAAGCACTGCTTAAAGAACATGATGAAGATGAAGCTCTTGAGGAAGAGGGTTCCGATAATGTTTCTGATGATGAAGTGGAAGAAAGCTCTGATAATTTTGATAATAATAATGAAGATAATATTGATGATAATGCAAAGACAGAAGATATTGCTTGTAAATCGGTGGATATTGGGGAAGATAACGGCAATACATCTTCATTAGATGATGATAGATCAGATTTTGAAGAAAATATTATAGAAGATAATAAAGAAACTGATCCTTATGACGTTTCATCTGTTGAGAGTGATATTGAAAATATAGATGATATAGATGATATAGATGATATATCTGTTTCAGATATTCATGAAAAGAAGAATTATAAAAACCGTAATCAGCGCGGTCGTGGTAGAGCTAGAGGGCGGCGTTCTCAATACAGGAATCGCAATGTTGAAATTGTAGGTGGTGATGAAATTGATCAAGAGCAACGTTTTCGTTTTAATCTTCGCCGTAAATATAAAATTCAAGAAGTTATAAAACGCGGTCAGATTATGCTGGTTCAAGCAAATAAAGAAGAGCGCGGAAATAAAGGAGCGGCCGTTGGAACTTATCTATCTCTTCCGGGGCGTTATTGTGTGCTTATGCCTAATAGTCCACGTGCTGGCGGTGTTAGTCGTAAGATTGCTAATCACAAGGATCGAGCGCGTATGCGTGAAATTGTTAAAAGTCTTGAAGTTCCAAAGGGTATGTCGGTTATTGTACGTACGGCTGGGGTTACTAGAACTAAAGCAGAGATTAAGCGTGATTTAGATTATCTAATGCGCTTGTGGAATAATATTCGTGAACTTACATTAGAATCAACCGCCCCGTCTCTTGTTTATGAAGAGGCTGATTTGATAAAGCGCTCTGTACGTGATCTTTATACACGTGATATTGAAGAAATTTTAGTTGCTGGAGAAGCTGGTTATAAAACGGCTAAGAATTTTATGAAGATGATGATTCCATCTCATATTAAAAAAGTTGTGCAATATAAAGATGATCAGCTACCTTTATTTAATCGTTACCAGATTGAAAGCCAAATTAATGAAATAGGTCAACCAGAAGTTAGATTAAAATCAGGTGGTTATCTTGTTATAAATCCAACAGAGGCGCTTATATCCATTGATGTTAATTCTGGTAAGGCGACAAAAGGTCGCCATATCGAAGAAACAGCGCTTAAAACCAATCTTGAGGCAGCAGATGAGGTCGCACGTCAATTAAAGCTTAGAGATTTGGGCGGTTTGGTTGTTATTGATTTTATTGATATGGAAGATAGGCGTAATAATGCAAAGGTTGAGCGCCGTATGAAAGAGGCTTTATCAGGAGATAGGGCGCGCGTACAAGTTGGGCGTATTTCATCATTTGGATTGATGGAGCTTTCACGTCAGCGTTTAAGCCCTAGCCTTACAGAAGCACAATATAAAAAATGTAAGCTATGTAGTGGTATTGGTATTATTCCAACGGCTGATGCTATGTCACTTAAAGTTCTTCGTGCAATTGAAGAGGAGGGAATTCGGGCGCGCGCAGCGCAAATCATTGTAGAAGTTACCAATGAAGTTGCATTATTTATATTAAATCATAAACGCCGTAAATTAGCAGAAATTGAGGGACGCTATGACCTTCAGGTGCTTTTGCGGGTTGATGATTCGATAGTTGCATCTGAATATCGCATAGAGGTATCAAAACCAGCAGAACAGGGTAATAATGCAAATGCCGGCGCGGTTGTTTCTGAAGAAGGTCAACCTCAGAGTAAGAGCCAACAAATTCGAGGAAAAAAAGAAGATTGTGATACAGAGCCTTATCAACGCAAGCGTGGTCGCAGAGGTGGGCGTGCTCGTGCATGTAATAGCAGTAGTAGTAGCAATAAAGTCATAGATGATAATAGCCTAGAGAGTATAGATGCTAATGCAGGTAATAATGAGGAAGGGGCTTTTGCTAAAGAGAATAAAAAATCTGAAGTTAAGTGTGAGGATAAAGATAAGGGAAAAGCTGGTTCTGATCCGGCAAATGATATTGATGAAAAAGCAGCCCCAGCGGCAAATAAAAAGGCATCATCTAAGAAAAGCAATGCGACTAAGTCTAAAAAGAAGGAAGATAAAGAATCTGAAAAAGGCGATTCTTTGGTCACTAAATCTTTTGAGCCTTATAATTCTGATATATGTGAAGAAGGCTTATCTGAGAAGCTTATTAAAAAAGATACATCATCAAATGATAAAAAGAAGTCAGCGACGAAAACTAAGGTGGTTAACGATCAAGAGCCAAGTGTTGCAAGTAAGTATGAGGTTATTAACCAACCTCCAAAAGAAAAGAAAAAAGGCTGGTGGAATCGCTTGGTTGAGTGAATAGATTTTATATAGTTTTATGTGTAAAAGTTATGACTTTGTTGCTGTGTTCCTCACACAGGTTAATACGCTTTGTCATTTGCGGAAGGCGTCAAGCGGGCTGTCCTAAAATAAAGCCAAATCACTATATTAAAATATAAAAATATCCCCTTGTAAGGGACTGTTTTTTTATGTTATCTGGCTAAAATCACATGATAGAAATAATATTTGCCTTGCCCGCTGCCAAATTCAAATAAGCAACCGGCAGATTTGCCGTTTAACTCTGGTGATTCATTGGCAATATCTGTTCCGCCTATGAATTTGGAATTTACGGTAGAACTATAAATACCTGCAAATTCTTCATCATCAAGGATTTCTTGTTGCTGTGGGGCATCATTATTTGGGTTGGTTATTTTTAAAATGGCATTTACTTGCAAGCACACGGATTTAGGAATATCCGCGGCTAGTAATAATAATTCAGTGCATGAAGAACTCAAGGCATCGCAGCCTTGCTGATATACCAGATTTTGCGATGAAACCAGCCAGTTACCATTATATGATGGGTTGTTAATAATTTTGGCAGGGCTTTTATATGTAATTCCTCCACCGGCTACGTTAAATACCTCACATTTGCCAGTGGAGCAATTCGGGTTATCGTGATTAGCTGATATTGCTGTAAAATCAAGATCACTTTCACTTATGCCATTTAGGATCATTTTTTGGACAGCATGTTCAATAGATTTAGAATGACGTAGCAGCGCAGCAGCGGCAATCCGCGCTTTTTCTATGTTCCCAGATTGATTGACAGAGCTACTATTACGGCTGATCATTGTGGCAAGCGCTCCAAAAAGGGCAATAGTAATTAAAATAAACCATAATATATTGCCGTTTTGATTATCCTTATTATATCTATATTCATGCGTTCTAATCATAATTATGACAGCCATTCTTTTAGACGGTTACAGGATTCGATGATATTCTGCTTGCTACCGGCATAGCATATACGAATTCCTCTATGGCCGCGGGTTAAATCAAAATCAATCCCCGGAGTTGTTGAAACGCGCGCTTCATTAAGCATTTTAGTACAAAATTGTTCACTATCATTACTTAAATGATGTATATCAGCGTAAATATAAAATGCACCAGCACCATTGGTAAAATTTGTAATGCCGGCCTTGGGCAGTTCGGACATTAGAATCTCTCTGTTTTTTCGATAAAATTCAACATAACCATCTAAGACATCAATATGATCAAATATTTTATAGGCAAGATGCTGGGATATCGTTGGTGCGGAAACAAATAAACTTTCAGATAGTTTTTTTACCCTATCAATCATATTATCGGGCAATACCGTCCAGCCTAAGCGCCAACCGGTCATTGCAAAATATTTTGAAAAAGTGTTTAGGATAATTGCATTATTTGAATATTTGCGTGCGGTTGGGGCTTTATGCTCATACGTTATGCCGTGATATGCTTCATCAGAAATTAGTGTAATATTCTTTTCATCACACCAATGGCATATTTTTTCCAGCTCTTTATCTTTTATCATTGTTCCTGCTGGATTGGAGGGCGAGTTTATTATTATCCCATCAAATTCTTTTCCGCAATTTTGAAGTAAATCAAGTGTGGGTTGGTAATTATCTTTTTCATTAGATTCAATTTCCACTACTTCTATATTAAGCGCCTTTAATATATTGCGGTAAGCTGGATATGTTGGAGTTATAAGTGCCACTTTGGCTCTATTATCAAAAGCGGCAATAAAATCTAATATAAAAGCAGCAGAAGATCCATTTGTAATAACGATATTTGCGGGCGATATGCTTGTATTATAATAATCGTTATAATATTTAGAGATTCTCTCACGTAAAGAGGGCATGCCTACGGCCTCAGTATAGCCTTGGCGAGGATCATTTTTAATTATCTCAACTGCATAATCAAGCGCCTCTTGTGGTGCTCCAAAGCAAGGTTGACCTGCACCCATACGGGCAATGTCAATGCCCTTGGCTTCGAGCTCATTTGCTTGACGAAGCATGTCTAGGGCTTGAAACATTGCAATATCTGATCTTGATGAAAGTTTTGGTTTGGTCATTATTAGAGATTTTCTATTGTGATTAGTTAAAAATTCTAATCTATACAAAGCCTTAAAAGATATTTTAAATCAAGGCTATTTTTTTTATGTTTTATATATTTATGTTGGAAACATCAGAGTAATTACAATTT
>JALTAZ010000158.1 GCA_027075555.1 Micavibrio sp. | reverse complement strand
CACCGCGGATACTTTCTACACCCGAAGACACATCAAGCGCATCAGGCGATAACATTGATAGAGCCCTGCTAACATTATTGGTCGTTAAACCACCAGATAAAAACCATTTCTTATCAAACTCACGCTCGTTTAACAAAGACCAGTCAAAGCTCTGCCCACTTCCACCTTTTATATTGCTGTCAATTGGTTTTGTATCGAATAAATACCAATCAGCATCTTTATATGCGCTACATTTATCTATATCTATGGCTTCGCGCACTGGAAACGCCTTAATTATCGGTATCGCATATCTAGCTTTTATTTCTGATAGTCGGCTTGGGCTCTCCCCCCCGTGAAGCTGAATCATATCGACTTGCACATGCCCCAAAACCTGTTCTAACTGCTCGTTTGTAGGATCAACGAATAAAGCGACACTGCGTACGCCAGTAGGCAACATAAGCGCGAGCTCCCTAGCAGTGTCGATATTAACATAACGTGGTGAATGCGGATAAAATACAAAACCAACAAAACGCACTCCTACCTTAACACAAGCGTTAAGAGCCTCTGGAGTCTTTATCCCACATATCTTAGTGTGTATAGTCATAATATTCATAAACTAGTCAAAATATCCATAGCGGCGCTAGCGGGATTGGGTGCTGATGTAATCGGGCGACCTATAACAAGATGGGTAGCCCCCGCGCCTATAGCTTCTTTTGGTGTCATGACCCTCTTTTGATCACCTTTATCACTTCCAGCAGGGCGAATTCCTGGAACCATAAGGATAAAATCATCACCGCAAGCCCCGCGCAAACGCTCTATCTCATGCGCCGAGCAAACAACCCCATCTAACCCAGATTGCTGAGATAAAAGAGCCAAACGCTCTACTTGCTGCGAAATATCTGTACAATAGCCAACTTGCTGAATTGCCGCCGCATTAAGAGAAGTAAGAAGCGTCACTGCAAGTAATTTAGTATCCACTCCACAAGCATCTTTTGCAGCGCGCATCATCTCCACCCCACCACTAGCATGGACATTCAAATAAGCAGGTGCAAAATTACTACAAATTCCACGCACCGCACCTGCAACCGTATTAGGAATATCATGAAACTTTAAATCTATGAATAATTGAGCATCAGGCGCAAACTTTATCACGCGTTCTATTCCAGCTGGACCAAAATTATTAAAAAATTCAAGTCCGAGCTTTATGCCACCTGTAATAGGAGCGATATTTTCCGCTAAATCACAAGCGTGATCCAAATCCGCGGTATCAATGGCACAGAATATTTTACTAAACATATCATATCTTCTTATTATTTCTGTGAAGTTATAGCAGGGAAAATATCAGTAGCTGGTTTATGTTGAGTAAATTTATCGTCCTTCAACTTATCAACTTCTTTTTCAAGAATTCTGATTGCCTTCTTTTTTTTACGGCGATCTTTGCGTACAGGTGCACCATTTATCCAAACCATAAGAGCACCTGACACAAATCCAAATGCAACTGCCCCTAAAGCTATAGCATATAAGGGAATTAAAATAGCATCACTAACCGGACTAATAACCACCTCTATTTTCTCAGTATTAAGCGCAGCAAAACCAGCTAGCACCAATGTAAGAATAATAGCAATTATTGTGCGCAAAAATGACATATTATTAATTTTCGTTTAGTTTTTCACGCAAAGCTTTGCCCGTTTTGAAAAACGGCAGACGTTTAGCTTCTACATTAACAGTTTCGCCCGTGCGCGGATTTCTCCCGACTCTAGCATCACGATGTTTAACAGAAAAAGCCCCAAAACCTCTAAGCTCGACACGATCCCCCCTTGCCAAGGCATTAGAAATTTCATTAAAAACTGTTTCTACAATCTTCTCTACATCACGCAAATAAAGATGAGGGTTCATATCAGCCAATCGCTGTATAAGTTCCGATTTAGTCATAATAAAACGTCCTTATTCCTGTTTTAATAAACAGCTAACTTAACTCTTGAATATCTACAGATTGCCTTATCTATAACAGATCGTCAAGCAAAACCCATTGATAGAAAAGAACTTTCTTATTATTACATAAAATAAAAGCCAGCATAAGCCGGCTTTTTTTAAAATAATGATTTATAAAAAATAAGGAAATATTTCTACTTATCCTTATCTTTATTTTCTTGTAAAGCTGCACCAAGAATATCACCAAGAGAAGCTCCACTTTCAGTTGAACCAAAATCTTTCATCGCCTGCTTGTCTTCATCTATTTCTCGCGCTTTAATAGACAGACCAAGCCTACGATTTTTCTTATCAACTGTTATAATCTTGGCATCAACTTTTTCACCAACAGCAAAACGGTCAGGGCGTTGTTCTGAACGTTCGCGAGAAAGATCAGCTTTTTTGATAACACCAGTTACATTATCATTTACACAAACCTCAACTGAGCTTGACCCAATTTCAGTAATTGTACATGTAACAACAGCGCCTTTAGCCATTCCCTGCATTGCACCCTCATAGGGATCTTCTGTTAGTTGTTTTATACCAAGGGCAATACGTTCACGCTCTGGATCCATCTCAAGAATTTTAGCTTTTACCATGTCACCCTTGTTATAGTCTTTTAGAACATCCTCTGTTTGATCTTCCCAAGAAATATCAGAAAGGTGAACCATACCATCAATATCATCTGTAAGACCTACAAATAAGCCAAATTCTGTAATATTGCGGATCTCCCCTTCAATTTCCTGACCAACTTCAAATTTCTCTGCAAATGACGCCCATGGATTTTCCTGACATTGCTTAAGGCCAAGAGAAATACGTCTTTTTTCAAGATCAACCTCAAGAACCTCAACTTCAACTTCTTGAGAAGTAGAAACAATTTTACCTGGGTGAACATTTTTCTTAGTCCATGACATTTCAGAAACATGAACCAAGCCCTCAATACCATCTTCGAGTTCAACAAATGCGCCATAATCAGCAATATTGCTAATACGCCCCTTTAAGCGTGTTCCAACAGCATATTTATCACCAATACCTTCCCAAGGATCATTTCCAAGCTGTTTCATACCAAGAGAGATACGCTGCGTTTCTTCATTATAACGAACAACTTGAACCTCAACAGTTTGACCAATTTGAAGAATCTCAGATGGATGATTTACACGTTTCCATGAAATATCGGTAACATGAAGCAAGCCATCAACCCCGCCAAGATCAACGAACGCGCCATAATCTGTGATATTTTTAACTATACCTTCGAGAACCTGACCTTCAGCAAGATTTTCAAGCAACTCACCGCGCTGTTCCTGACGTGATTCCTCAAGAATTGAGCGACGAGAAACAACGATATTCCCGCGGCTTCTGTCCATTTTAAGAATGTGGAATGGCTGTGGATTATGCATCAACGGCTTAATATCACGAACAGGGCGAATATCAACTTGTGAGCCTGGCAGGAATGCAACGGCTCCTCCAAGGTCAACTGTAAAGCCACCTTTAACCTGACCAAAGATTTCGCCAGTTACGCGCTCTCCAGCCTCATGAGATTTCTCAAGCTCAATCCATACTTCCTCTCTGCGCGCTTTTTCACGAGAAAGAACTGACATACCGTCATGATTTTCCATGCGTTCAACGAACACTTCAACTGTATCACCTTCTTTAATTTCCGGATCTTCTCCTGGTTTAGAGAACTCCTGCAAAGGGACGCGCCCTTCCGATTTAAGGCCAACATCGACAAGAACATAATCATCATCAACTCCGATAACAATTCCCTTAACGACGCTTCCTTCAAATTTTTCATTTACACCAATAGTTTCTCCAAGTAGAGCTGCAAACTCATTGGAGTCTTCTCTGTCTTTTAGATTTGCGGCAACATGAGCCATAATATTTTCCTTTCAAAGTTAAAATCGCACTTACCTCCCTCTACCTCTGTTTGCAGATTGCCTATTTTCAGGAAGGCAGGCAGAGCAGTAAGTCCGTCATTTTAAAGAATATTTATAATTCATGCACACTATGCCGTATACTTAAGAGAATGCCTTTTTTGCATATTCCAAAGCTTTTTCCAACATCTGACCTTGGCTTAGATCGCTTGTATCAATTACAATCGCATCACCCGAAGGCATCAGTGGAGCAGCTTTTCGCCCCTTATCACGTGCATCACGCACACGCATATCCTCTAAAACGGCCTTATATGTAACGCCAAATCCCTTAGATTGCAACTCTTTCATGCGTCTTTTAGCACGAATTTCCATATTCGCCGTTATATATAGCTTTAACGATGCTCTAGGACATACAACAGTACCTATATCTCGACCATCTAAAATTGCCCCTGCTTTGCCAATAGCTGGATTTTTTGCAAAATTTCTTTGTATATCTAAAAGAGCATCTCTAACGCTTTGAATAGCGGCAACCTTAGATGCCGCATTTCCTATTTTATCATTACGTAAATCAGGGTTAGAAAGAATCGTATCATCACTGTTTAGCTTCTGAGATAAAATGTTACAACCGTGTAAAGCATCACTTTCACTTTCTGGATTACCGCCAGCAAAAAGCACTTCAAAACCAACCGCGCGATATAACGCGCCAGTATCCATATATGCAAAATCAAGAGCATCAGCCAATGCTCTGGCTAATGTCCCCTTGCCGCTGGCCGCAGGACCATCAATGGCAATTATCTTAGAATTAGAGCTACTCATTGTCATTTACCCCTAATTTTCCTGTGATCTTACAACCAAGGCCATTCATCAATTCAATAAAATTAGGAAAACTGGTTTTAATCGGCGCGCCATCATCAATTTCTATTGGCTCATCACTAACACTTCCTAAAACCAAAAAACTCATAGCTATGCGATGATCCAAAGCAGTTTTTATATGCGCGCCACCCACTGGAGCTTTGCCATTACCATTGATAATAAGGTAATCATCACCCATTTCCAAAGAAACGCCACATGCCGTTAGACCTTTTGCCATCATTAATAAACGATCACTTTCCTTAAGGCGCAATTCTTTTAATCCTGTCATTTTTGTTGTGCCCTGTGCGCACGATGCAGCAATAGCCAAAATAGGGAACTCATCAATCATTGAAGGGACTCGATATTCTGGAACATCAATTCCATTAAGAACCCTTTCGGCTTTTACAAGAATGTCTGCGACTTTCTCTCCCCCTTCAATGCGTTCATTGACAAACTCAATATTTGCGCCCATTTCCTTTAAAGTTGTATATAAGCCAACGCGCGTTTCATTTATGCCAATGCGTGGTAAAGTTATTTCAGATCCATCATTGATAAGAGCTGCAACAATCGCAAAAGCAGCGGAACTTGGGTCACGCGGAATTACAACCTCACGCCCGCGTAATTCCTGATAACCGCATAAAGATATGGTGCGCATGCCATTGCCTATATCATCAACAGTTACTTGAGCGCCAAAATGACGAAGCATATTCTCACTATGATCACGCGTGGGACAATCTTCTATTATTGTTGTACGCCCAGCAGCATTAAGCCCTGCCAGCATTATAGCTGACTTAACCTGAGCCGAAGCTATAGGAAGCCTATACTCAATAGCCAACAAATCTTTTGCACCATGAACAGTTAGCGGCAAACGACCATTAGATCGCCCTAAAAATCTAGCGCCCATCATCTCCAAAGGTTTCATAACGCGGCACATAGGACGTTTTACTAATGATGCATCACCTGTAAATGTTACACTTATATCATGCCCGCCCACAAGCCCCATCAAAAGGCGTGTTGATGTTCCGCTATTACCCATATCAAGAACTTGGTTGGGCTCATGCAATCCACCTATACCAACGCCATTAACGCGCCATAATCCTTTACCACAATTTTCCACTTTTGCACCCATTGCCCGCATAGCAGCAGCGGTACAAAAAACATCTTCTCCTTCAAGCAAGCCGCCAATGGCAGTTTCTCCAATAGCCAAAGCACCAAACATAATGGCGCGATGCGATATAGATTTATCACCCGGAATAACGGCAGAACCACTCAATGGGGCGCACTTTTTGGATATAATAAACCCAAAATAGCTATCTTCTTGAACCATGATCAATTTCTTAATTTATTTATAAATTTCAAGAAAATGAATATAGGGAAAAGCCGTTTAAGGCAATAAATAAAGTTCTATTATAGTTAATATAGCTAATCTCCAAAGCTTTTAAGATCACCATTATAGTTTTTAGCAAACTCAAATAAATCTTCCGCCGGAATAGGCTTAGAATAGCGATACCCCTGAACCTCATCACATCCCTCATTTATAAGAAAATCTTCATGTTCCTTGGTTTCCACACCCTCAGCAATAACTTTTAGATTTAAAGAATGTCCAAGATTGATAATAGTCCTAGCAATAGAGGCATTATCTTTGTCGTTAAGAGCATTACGAATAAATGACTGATCAATCTTTAAGCGATCAATCGGGAACTGGCTTAAATATGATAAAGATGAATAGCCAGTGCCAAAATCATCAATTGCAATCTCAACCCCCAATGAATGTAGAGTATTTAAAATATCAACAGTTTTTTGAATATCATCCATAAAGACGCTTTCTGTTACCTCT
>JALTAZ010000157.1 GCA_027075555.1 Micavibrio sp. | reverse complement strand
GCGTCATAGCAGGCGCAGATAAAGATTTTCTATATGAAGATGGAGCAAAAATTTTTAATGAATTAAAAACAAACTTCTCTAAAAAAACCTTGGGTAAATTAAGCTTTGAAATAGAAGCAAAGGAATTAAACCCTGAACAGCTAGAACGACTCCACATTGGCTGGGGCTGGGCCGCATATAAATTTGATCTTTATAATAAAAAAGATAATGATGATAAGAAGTCACCAGCACTAACCACCTCAAAAGAAGTTGATAAAAAACGAATAAGTACTTTCGTAGAATCAGTATGTTTAATACGTGACCTTGTTAATATTCCTGCCAATGATATGGGACCAGAAGAGCTTGAAAATGCTACTAAAATCCTTACAGAAAAGCATGATGTAGAATTAAAAGTAATAAAAGACAAAGCATTACTTACAAAAAACTTTCCCATGATTTTCGATGTTGGTAATGCGAGTGATCGTCGCCCTCGTCTGATTGATTTTCATTGGGGAAATCCCAAACACCCAAAAGTTACTCTTGTTGGTAAAGGCGTATGTTTTGATACTGGTGGTCTAGATATTAAACCTTCACAATTTATGATCACCATGAAAAAAGATATGGGGGGGGCAGCGCATGTTCTAGGATTATCGCATATGATTATGAGCCTAAACCTGCCTATTAGACTACGCGTTCTTATACCAGCTATTGAAAACTCTGTTTCTGGAAATGCTTATCGTCCATCTGATATATTAAAAAGCCGCAAAGGGCTTAGCGTAGAGGTTGGCAATACCGATGCAGAAGGAAGGCTAGTTTTGGCAGATGCTCTTACCTATGCATGTGAGGATAACCCAGAGCTATTGATAGATTTTGCTACTTTAACTGGCGCCGCTCGTATAGCCTTGGGACATGATTTGCCAGCATTATTCAGCAATAATGATAAAACAGCCCATAAAATTCAAACAATGTCAGCAAAAGCCAATATTGATGACGCGGTTTGGAATTTACCCCTATGGCAACCATACCGCAAAGAGCTAGATAGCCCCATAGCCGATATAAGCTCTACTGGAGGAAAGGCAGGAGCAACCACAGCCGCCCTATTTCTTCAAGAGTTTATCGATAACAATATTGAGTGGATTCATATGGATATTTTCGCATGGGAACAAAATGGGAAAGCTAGTCGCCCAAAGGGTGGCGCAGATACAGGAATGCGCGCCATATTCGCATTTTTAGAAGATCGCTATGGCAAGTGATTCAATACTTCACGGGCAAAATTATGGAGCGTATCGTCACGCGCACCCATGATAATGATACGATCACCCTTTCTTGAATTACTGATTATAAATTCAAGTGCTATATAACGGTTTTCAAACCAATATGAACATATCCCTTTATTTTTAATATCGTCAATAATATCCCGCGCAGTAACAGAGCGATCAACTGTGCCACCTGCATAATAAACTTCAGGCATTATCAAAATATCATCTTTACTTAAATTACTTGAGAAAGCCTCAATAATCTCACCTCTCATCAAACTAAGTGGCGAAAAACCATGAGGTTGAAACATAACTATCAGGCGACCTTTGAAATCCTTTAATGAGCGTAAACTTGCAGAAATTTTATCAGGATTATGAGCAAAATCATCAAAAACTGTAATGCAGTTTTTTGTTCCTATATTTTCCATGCGGCGATGAATACCTTTAAATTTAGATATTTGCTTAACTGCAATATTTATATCCAAATTCATAGCAGCACACGCGCCAAAAGCAGCAAGTGCATTTTCTACATTATGCTGACCTGTAACATTAAGGTTAACATTATAATTATCACCACCATATTTAAGTATAAAATCAATACCATCAGTTTTAGGGGCAAGTTCAGTGGCAACTAAATCAGACTTATCATTGATAGAATAGCTGATAATATGAGATTTAATGCGCTTCCTACATAGTTTTTTAACGCGAGATTGATTATAATTAACCACAACTGCTTTTTCTGAACGCTCTAAATATTCACCAAAAAGCTGTTCTAACTCCTCCATAGTTTTATGATCTAAAGCAATATTATTAAGCACAGCTATTGTTGGATTATAATGAGCGATTGATCCATCACTTTCGTCCATTTCTGCAATAAATAGATCGTCACGCCCTTTTCTAATGTTTGAAAATTTATCACTTTCACTTGCTCGCAAATTCCGGATTTCTCCGCCATTTACAATTGTTGGATCTTCACCCATTTCAGTTAAAATAGTGCCAATCATTCCTGTAACTGTTGACTTACCACTTGTCCCTGCGATTGCTATTTTATGCTCTGCCATATTGAAATACTGCGCCAATAACTGCCCGCGTTTTATAATTGGAATATTCAAATCAAGAGCAGATCTAACATCAGGAATACAACCCTCAACCGCACTTGAAACTACAAGTATGTCAATATTCTTACAAACCCCTGAACCATCTTGATGACTAATATTTATACCAATATCTTTTAGTGATTGAAATTTATCAAGAGTTTTTCCCTGATCATAGGAACGATCAGAGCCTACAACCTCATGCCCTAGCTTTTTTAATAAAACAGCTAGTGGCATCATACCACTGCCCCCTATACCGCAGAAAAAATAGGTTTTAAGGGCTTTGTTCATTTGTTATTTATCCAAAAAAATTAAGCTACTTACTGCCCGGGAAATAACTCTAGGGGAGTCGAACTTGCATCATCACCACCAGATCCTTTAGTTGCTAGTGATGAGGCCTCATCTTGCAGTACTTCTGTTGGTGTTTCTGCTAACTCATCAATTACTGACTTTAAATCACCTTTACTAGATTGCAAACTCTCATCAAATTCTTTTACTTCAATTATTATTTCCTCTTGCTGATCATCATCTTTTCTTAGCAAGGGTGTATGGATATGATCTTTATCCTTATTTAACATAGGCTTAGACGGTAAAAACTCTTCAAGATCATGTTCTTCGG
Source organism: Micavibrio sp. (assembly GCA_027075555.1). Lineage (GTDB taxonomy): Bacteria > Pseudomonadota > Alphaproteobacteria > Micavibrionales > Micavibrionaceae > UBA1672. Next base: position 21,939 of record JALTAZ010000157.1, on the reverse strand, counting down.
GCTGAATAATATCGTCATTATTATGAACAGGAGGAAGATTAGGAGTTACAGGCTCTTGTGATAAATCAATAGCTATCAATTCAGGATAATAATATAAAGATTGCGAAGCATAATCCCATGCCATACCCGCTGGCGTTCCCCAAATAGCCTTAGTCTCAAATTTTGCTGGAACCGTTATTTCAACATGCCTGTTACCCGGCGCATCACAGCTAACTATCATATCATTAGGTGATTTTTTTATATTAAGAGTTTGTGGAGGAAATATCTGATATTTACGTTTATCCACTATGACAGAGCACTTTGCTTCCTTTGCGTTAGGAGAAACAAATGTTATTTCTTGGTTAGAAGATTCTAAAGTATACGCACACGCTCCTAGAAACATAGTTGAAGACAAAAACATAAAAGAAAAAAAAGCAAAGCGAGTACGCATTGAACAAACACCTTATAATATATAAAACCTTTGCGGAGTTTATATAATTCAAACCTTTATTACAATGCGTACTGTAATATTTTAAATCTTAAGCCACAGATTTTTCTGGAATATCAACTACCCCACTAATACTAAATGTAAGGTTATTATCATCTTTAACACCAACTATGACCTTAGACTCTGGGCTAATTTCTCCAGAAAGCAAAAGCTCTGCAAGCTTATTTTGCAAATTAGTTTGTATAACGCGCTTAAGTGGTCGCGCCCCATATACGGGGTCATATCCGCGATCTGCAATCCATCGTCGTGCTTCAGGAGATAGCTCCAAACTTACATGCTGAGCTTCCAGCAATTTATGTAAATACCCAAGCTGAATATCAACAATTCCTTCAATATCCTCTCTTTTAAGACGGCTAAATAATAATATCTCATCAATCCGATTAAGAAATTCTGGACGAAACGCACCACGAACAACACCCATTACTTGCTCTCGCACAGCCTCCACTTCTTCACCTTCTTTCTGGTTAACAAGATACTCACTTCCTAAGTTAGATGTCATGATAAGAAGTGTATTATTAAAATTAACGGTGCGCCCCTGACCATCTGTTAGACGCCCATCATCAAGAACTTGAAGAAGTATATTAAATACATCGGGATGAGCTTTTTCAATCTCATCAAAAAGCACAACCTGATAAGGACGACGACGCACGCTTTCAGTTAATGCGCCCCCTTCTTCATATCCCACATATCCCGGAGGCGCACCTATTAAACGTGCAACCGCATGTTTTTCCATATATTCAGACATATCCATGCGAAGCATAGCAGTTTCATCATCAAACAAAAACTCTGCTAACGCTTTTGTAAGCTCCGTTTTACCAACTCCAGTTGGACCAAGAAATAAGAATGAACCTATAGGACGATTAGGATCTTGTAGCCCTGCGCGTGATCTACGAATAGCATTAGCAACGGCCTTAATAGCTTCATCTTGACCGACGACACGATCGCGCAATTTATCTTCCATAGATAAAAGTTTTTCGCGCTCACCTTCCATCATCTTATCGACAGGAACGCCTGTCCACTTACTAACTACATAAGCTATGTCATTAGATGTAACTTCCTCATTTATAATATTATGGGAATCTCCTTCCGCTACATCGGCGATTTTAGCTTCTAACTCTGGAATAATGGAATATTTAAGCTCACTTGCCTTACCCCAGTCACCTTCACGCTCTACTTGCTCAAGTTCTATGCGCGCTTTATCTAAAGCCTCAGTATAACGTTGTCCAGCATTTAACTTTTCTTTTTCCGCCTTCCACTGGCTTGTCAATTCCTCGGATTTAGATTCAAGCTCATCAAGCTCTTTTTCTAGAGATTCTAAACGCTCCTTAGATGCCTTATCTTTTTCCTTTTTCAAGGCTTCACGCTCAATTTTTAGCTGAACAATACGACGATCAAGCTCATCTATATCCTCAGGTTTACTATCAACTTGCATACGCAATCTTGAAGATGCCTCATCAACCAAATCAATCGCCTTATCAGGTAAAAAACGGTCCGTGATATAGCGATTAGATAAAGTAGCAGCAGCGACAATAGCTCCATCAGTAATACGAACCCCATGGTGAAGCTCATATTTTTCTTTCAACCCACGAAGTATGGATATTGTGTCTTCTACTGTTGGCTCTGACACAAATACTGGTTGGAAACGTCGAGCCAACGCAGCATCTTTTTCAATATGTTTACGATATTCATCAAGGGTTGTTGCACCAACCATATGTAGCTCACCGCGTGCAAGAGCCGGTTTTAACATATTAGAAGCATCCATGGCTCCATCTGATTTTCCTGCACCAACCAATGTATGAAGTTCATCAAGAAATAGAATAATTTCTCCTTCTGCCGCAGTTATTTCATCAATAACGGCCTTCAAACGTTCTTCAAATTCTCCGCGATATTTCGCACCTGCCAATAAAGAGCCCAAATCCAAAGACATAAGCTTTTTATCGCGCAAAGCCTCAGGAACATCACCATTAACTATGCGTTGTGCTAAACCTTCAATAATTGCGGTTTTACCAACACCTGGTTCACCTATTAAAACTGGATTATTTTTTGTGCGACGTGCAAGAACCTGAATAGTGCGCCGAATCTCCTCCTCACGCCCTATAATTGGATCCATCTTACCTTCTCTAGCATCTTTTGTTAGATCTCGTGCATATTTTTCTAAAGCATCAAATTGATCCTCAGCACTTGCACTATCTGCCGTACGCCCCTTACGCACATCATTAATCGCCTGATTTAATGTTTTATCACTAATCCCTGCATCCTCCAAATAACCCGCAACGTCCATTCGCTTACCCATAACCATGGCCTGCAAAATACGTTCAGTAGTAATAAAACGATCACCTGCCTTTTCGCTTATATCCTGCGCATTTGCAAATATTTTAGAAAGATCATTAGACAAGCGAAGCTGCCCTGCTCCAGAGCCATCAACAACAGGAAATCTAGATATTGCACCATCAATAGAAGATCGTAGCAAAGATAAATTGCCCCCAGCCCCTTTTATAACTTTCGGGACTAAGCCCTGCTCATCATCAAGCATAACCTTAAGTAAATGTTCTGGCTCTAATGATTGATGCCCGTATCTTGTTGCAAGAGTTTGAGATTGTTGTAACAGGCTTTTGGTCTTTTCAGTTAACTTATCAAAATCCATTTTAGCCCCTCCTTAGATTATTATTTTATCTAATACATACTTCGTAAGATTATCAGAATTAGATACTTTTTTGTACTTGACTAAAATCAAAAATGCGACTCTAGCTAAGCACCCTAATTCACACCAAAATAAGCATGTAAGCAAGAGCAACTATTCAACAGCTTCTTCTGGCTCTTCAATCTTGGAGCTTTCTATAGATACACCCGTTCCAATAATAGCCTCTGGTAATGACAAATCATCTTCTAAATCAACTGAAACACTTGATTTTTTTTCTTCAATCTCATTACCTGATTGTTTTACTTGTGAGCATGAATCCCTATTTAAATCAAATCTGCCGTTACTTTCATTTATAATGCGAATATAATGCTCTGCATGCTGATAATAATTCTCAGCAACAATACGATCACCTGATGATGCAGCATCCTTTGCAAGAGTTAAATATTTCTCCGCAACCTGATGCGCTGTACCACGAATACGAACATCGGGACCGTTACTATCATATACTTGTGCACGCGACTGGTTATTGCGCCTACCACTATTACGGCTTCTATGTCTTCTGTTGCTATTACTCGATGTTCCGTGTCTCATGTCTTAGTCCGTCTTAGGTTATAATTTACACAACCAACCCCATTACCATACATCAAATATGTAGGCACAAACAGCCCGTTAGCCCTATTTAGTATAGTTAAACACAATATATTGAATGCCCTTTATAACAAAAACCCTATATTGTGATGGTGTTGTCTTGAACAACTTCAAACTACAACCAAGCACCTTTTTCAATCAAGGCGTATCGTTAAAAAAAATTTATTTATCCCCACTATAGATATCCACAACCCGCGGATTTCCTGCTAAATCATGGTGAACAGAGCGTAGCGCAAATCCAGCATCTTCAGCGAGTCGCATAACATCTTCTTCTTGATCATATCCAATTTCAAAAAGGGCAAAACCACCATGATCTAAAAATTTATTTAGTTTAGGAAAAATATCTTTATATGCTTGCAGGCCATCATCTCCACCATTCAAGCTCAGAATCGGGTCATATTCGCGCACCTCTATGTCTAACACCGGAATTTCCTGGTTCTTGATATAAGGCGGATTTGATACTATCAGGTCGAAATTAAAATCCCTATCATTGTGCTTAAACGCCTCAAACCATGAACAGCAAATGAAACTTATACGCTCCTCACAATTATTTAAAATAGCATTTTCCTTTGCAATTTTTAGAGCTTCAATGGATGAGTCTATTCCATAACCCACAGCATTAGGAAATTCAGATAATAGAGATATTAAAATACAACCTGACCCAGTTCCAAGATCAAGAATCTTTATTGGAGCGTCTTTAGGTATTCTTTTAACTGTAATATCAATAATCAATTCTGTATCAGAGCGAGGGTCAAGAGTATATTTAGATATTTTAAAAGGCAGCCCCCAAAATTCTTGAATACCATAAATCCTTGATAAAGGCTTACCTGCCACTCTATAATTTATATCATTTTGTATTTTTGATAAGCAATTATCAGAAATCATTGCGTCTGGTTTAGTAATAATATCAGACAAATCAAGGGCTGTGCGCTCATTTATTATAATGCGAGCATCTAAATCGGCACTATCAATTCCAGACTTTTGTAATTGTCTAATAATTTCCTTGTACAAGGAATTCAATGTTTTTGGCAATTTCATAGGCATGTTTTTAAGAATTTAATTTAGCTAGAGCCGTAGCCTGATCTTCAGCTATTAGCGCATCAATAACCTCATCAAGGGCTTCACCACTTATCACTTCTTCTAATTTGTATAAAGTTAAGTTAATTCGATGATCTGTTACCCTTCCTTGCGGAAAATTATAGGTACGAATGCGCTCTGATCTATCACCAGAGCCAACTTGAGTTTTCCTATCCTCTGCCCTTTCTTCTGCCAATTTTTGGCGCTGTCTGTCATAAAGGCGTGTACGCAAAACTTTCATAGCCTTTTCTCTATTTTTTAACTGAGATCTAGCTTCTTGCATTTCCACCACAACCCCTGTTGGTAAGTGAGTTATCCTAACAGCACTATCTGTTTTATTTACATGCTGCCCTCCTGCCCCTTGTGCACGATATGTATCAACCCTTAAATCTTTTGTATCTATATGTACATCGACATCTTCTGCCTCAGGAAGGACTGCAACAGTTGCCGCAGAAGTATGAACGCGCCCTTGTGTTTCAGTTTTTGGCACTCTTTGAACCCTATGTGCACCGGATTCAAATTTTAATTTTGCAAAAACATTCGTTCCTGATATTTCTGCCACCACATCACGATAACCGCCAATATCATTTTCCGAGGCCTCGACCACTTCAAACTTCCAACCCATTTTAGCGGCATAACCACGATACATAGAGCATAAATCAGCGGCAAATAAAGCCGCTTCATCACCGCCTGTACCTGCACGGATTTCAAGAATAGCGTTTTTCTTATCTGCCTCATCTTTAGGGATAAGCACAAGGCTTATTTGCTTTTTAAGCTCTGGAATACGGGAATTAAGTGTGCGTATTTCCTCTTCTGCCATTTCTTTCATTTCTGGATCAGATAACATAGACTCAAGATCAGCTTTTTCCAAAAGAGCACTATCTAGCTCTTCCATAGCCTCTACAACTGGCGCAAGTTCTGCATATTCCATGGAAAGCTTCGTAAACTCATCACCGCTGAGCCCTGTAGTTGACATCAAAGATGCTAACTCATCATAGCGACTTTTTATAGTTTTTAGTTTTTCTTGCATAGACATTGTAAATAAAGCCCAAATATTTTTACCACTTAACATAAGTAACGCGACTAATAAATTACGCGTATTCCTCTACCTACCTGTTTTTAAAAAAGAATACAATCAAGGAATTGATTTACCAGTAATAGCTTTCATATCCTCTATAACAGCCATATCACCAGAGTTCTCTAAATTCTCCTCTAAACTTATATTATATTCATCTTCTCTAAAGTCTAAAGTTCTAAGATAGCTTGTATTAAGGGGAATATTATGCCGCACATCACCACTTTTACCCAATGGCATCAAAGCCTTACCATTAACCAGTATCTCTACATTTGCAGCATTACCAAGAGACATGGTTAAGCCGGGATTATCTGGAACAAAATACTCATCTCCACTTTCAAGAATCCTTGAAACTATGATATTCCCATTATCATCTTTTATTTCAACCCAGCTATCTCCTAATATTTTAAGTATAACTCCGCTCTTATTTTCACCATCATTACTCATATTTTCTACAGGAGCATAAATATTATCAGCTATATTTTTATATGTTGTATATTCGTCTATTTCTTTGGAAATTAGAATATTAGATTTTATTTCCTCATTAACATGTGCTTCAATTCGATCTGGCAACGGTTTTATTTGTTCTACCAAATAACGATCTTGTTGGTTCTTACTATCCCATATATAAACAAAGGCTATGGCAATTATAAGAGTGATCGCTACCAACCATAAAGTTGGATTCTTGGCTTCAGAAGCAGGCATTGGAAAAGACAATGCCGAATGTCCTTGATCATTTATATATTGATTTCTAAATAAACTAACAACTTTTGAACCGTCAAGATCAAGATATTCTGCATAGCTTCTAACAAAACCAATGGCATATACTCGTCCTGGTAAAGCCTGCATATCGCCATTTTCTATAGCTTCTATTTGACATGCCCGTATTCGCAGCGCCCTTTCTACATCATCCAATGACTTACCATAATACTCGCGCGTGCGCCTAAGAGCCTCACCTATATCTATATCGGCAACTGCTTCTAGTTCATCAGCTAGCAATGGATCTTGCATAATGTGACATATGATATTATATTTCTGCTTATTCTTCTAGCCCTCTTCCAGACCATAAGCAAAATGCAAAGACCTAACCGCGAGTTCAGTATAATCATCGCCTATTAAAACGCTGATTTTTATCTCAGATGTTGAAATAACCTGAATATTTATATTTTTTTCTGACAACGTCTTAAACATGGTATTGGCAACCCCAGCATGAGAGCGCATACCAATCCCAACAACTGAAACTTTAGCTACATTTTCATCAACTAATAAATCCTTGTATGATAAGTCAACATTATCCTTGATTGTTTTTACAGCAAGATCAAGTTCATTATGAGGAACAGTAAATGTCATATCTGTATATCCCTTTGATGAGATATTTTGGACAATCATATCAACATTTACCATAGCAGCAGCTAATGGCTGAAATAGCCTTGCTGCTACTCCTGGAACGTCCTTCACTCCTACTACTGTTACTTTTGCTTCATCTACACTATGTGCAATACCTGTTACAACTTCTTGTTCCACGATTTTATCCTCCGTAGTAACTAACGTTCCTTTTAATGCGCTTCCAACCTCATCTCCAAAGCTGGAAAGAACTTGAATTGGTACACCATTTTTTGCGCCCATCTCAACTGAGCGTGTTTGTAATACCTTACTGCCAAGCGATGCAAGTTCCAGCATTTCCTCATAAGCTATTATATTTATTTTTCTAGCATTAGGAACTATACGTGGATCTGCGGTATACACACCATCAACATCTGTATATATGTCACAGCGATCTGCATTTAAAGCCGCAGCCAAAGCCACAGCCGTAGTATCAGACCCCCCCCGCCCTAGCGTGGAAACACGATTTAAATCCGTAACACCTTGAAAACCTGGAACAACAGCAACCTCACCGCCATTAAGACGCTTAATAAGCTCCTTAGTTTCAATACTATCTATACGTGCCTTACCATGAACAAGATCAGTCTTTATTGGAATTTGCCAACCTAACCATGAGCGCGCTATTACACCATGTTTTTGCAAAGCCATAGCCATCAGACCAGCAGTGACTTGCTCTCCACTAGAAACTACGGCATCATATTCACGTACATCATGTATTGGGCTGATTTTACTACAATAATCCACAAGTTGATTTGTAACACCAGACATGGCCGATACAACGACTACAACCTTATGCCCGGTATTCACCTCTTGAACAATCTTTTGCGACGCTCGTTCTATACGCCCAGTATCTGCGACAGATGTTCCACCAAATTTTGCAACTATTAAAGCCATAATAAAAAACTTTTACCTGTTTCATTTATCTTGTTTTTATTAACTAGCTTATCCATACTCACTTGCGAGTAAAAAATCAAAGGGATTTGTTATGTCACAGTCTGCAAAAGATAAAAAAGATGATAATGTAATATACGTAAGTTCTATTGATAGAGAAGAAATTAAGCATTTCTCAAAGGATTCCGATCACTGGTGGGACGAACACGGACCTTTTGCCCCACTTCACAGACTAAACCCCACACGCATACAATTCATAAAAAAAGAAATTTGCAACCATTATGGACGTGATTTTGATGATTTTAAAGCGCTAAAAGATTTGAAAATTTTAGATATAGGTTGTGGTGGCGGTTTAGTATGTGAACCAATTGCAAGAATAGGGGCAAATATCACTGGAATTGATGCTGATTCTAATGCAATAAATATTGCTATAAATCATGCTAGGGATTCTAATCTTGATATAAATTATCAAAATGGCGAATTAAAAGATCATGACAAAAAATATGATGTTATTCTTGCCCTTGAAATTATAGAGCATGTTTCAGATATAAACCTGTTTATCGAGCAATGCGCTAAGCATGTAAATCCCGGTGGGTTGCTTATAATATCTACAATTAACAGAACGGCTAAATCTTATGCTCTTGGCATCATAGCCGCAGAATACCTGCTTAAATGGGTGCCCAAAGGTACTCACTCATGGAATAAATTTGTAAAACCTTCAAAAATTGCTCGTGAAGCGCGCAAACATGGCCTTTACGTAAAAACAATAAAGGGGCTAGTATTCAACCCCTTGAAGAATGAATTTTCTTTATCTGATAAGGACTTAAGCGTAAATTATCTTATATCGCTAAGCCGCTAACTCTTTATCAACAACATCGCGTGAATCCCAAGCCCGTTGCAAAACTTTACGTGGAACTGGTATGAATGAATTTTCCTCATCACTTCGCGATAATACTTTTCCCAACTCTTCTATTGTATAAATAACATTTGTGCTTACCTTAGGGTTATTGAAAGTAACAACAGGAACATCTCCACAATCCCACTTAAAAACCCAGAATTCACACGCTGATCTAGCTGTAAAGTTGTTCAACATATTATGCACCCTTTTACTGTTTTATTAAGTCACTTATACTATATTTTACATAATTTTACAACTTGGGTAATAAATACTGCAACGCAAAAAACTATAAGATATCATATAAGATATTTCAATAGCCACAACAAAGACTGTAACAAACATCAAACAGTGTATAATAATATAAATGATATAATAATTATGCTTATACATTCTTTTTACACAATTGAAATGGCATATATTATGCTGTATTGGATTTAAATAATCCTAAATCTGAAAAATCCTTAATTTACTAAAGAAGATAAACACCTATGAGTGATCTAATATTAAGCGTAGAAAATGCCAATGTTCTAATCGCAGGAAAACCGTTTTTTAGTGATTTAACCTTTCATATCCATTCGGGACGTAAAATTGCTCTGGTTGGTAAAAATGGAGCGGGTAAAACTACACTCATGAATATCATCACTGCCAAGCGCGAAATTGATGATGGCAAACGTTTCTTGCTTGCTGGAACTACAACCGGATATATGCAGCAAAATGTTGAGCCAACACCAGAAAAAACCGTGCATGAATTTGTCTTTGAAGGACTACCAAAAGATCTGGAAGATTGGGATATTGACTATCGTATAGAGATGGTTGTCGCCCCCTTACACCTGAATGTTAATGACAGATTAGATAATTTATCAGGTGGACAACTTCGACGCGCTGCTCTGGCTAGAGCTTTAGTAGAAGAGCCGGATATATTATTGCTTGATGAGCCAACCAACCACATGGATTTAGAGCTTATAGAGTGGCTGGAAAATTATATAAACTCCTATCGCGGAGCGGTAGTTATAGTTTCTCATGATCGTAGGTTTTTATCTAATACAACTGATCGCGTATTCTGGCTTGATCGCGGAGAGCTAAAAGTTGCCCCGAAAGGTTTTGCACATTTTGAGCAATGGTCAAAAGAGCTACTAGAGCAAGAAGGGCGTGCATTGCATAACCGCGCCAAAAAGATTGAACAAGAAATCGCATGGGCAAATAAGGGCGTAAAAGCACGCGTTAAACGCAATGTCCGGCGTCAAGCTGAGGCTTTTCAAGCACGCGACAAATTAGAAAAGGATCAAAAATCCTATCGCCGCGTAACCTCAACCATTGAATTGCCCCCCATAACTGCCGAGGAATCCTCTCGTAATATGGTTGAGTTCTTTAATGTTGGTAAATCCTATGGGGATAAACGCATTCTTGATAAGTTTAATATGCGGATAAAGAAAAAAGACCGTATCGGGATTTTAGGACGTAATGGAGCGGGTAAAACCACATTCCTGCGCCTGCTTACTGGTGATGAAATCCCCGATATTGGACGCATTAAAATTGCAAAAAACCTAAGTTTTAGTTATTTCGATCAAAGTCGTTCTATGCTGAAAAATGATAAATCACTTAAGGATAATTTGTGCCATGAAGGATCTGATTACCTTGATGTACGCGGTAAATCACGTCATGTTTGTGGCTATCTCAAAGACTTTTTATTTGATCCTGAGGACGCATGGCGCGTTGTTTCAACTCTATCAGGTGGGCAGAAAAACCGCCTTATGCTAGCAAAAGTTTTAGCAAATCCAGGTTCAATGCTAATTATGGACGAACCAACAAATGATCTGGATATGGATACGCTTGATATGCTGACAGGCGTTTTAAAAAGCTATGACGGCACCTTATTCGTGGTTTCTCATGATCGTGACTTTCTTGATCAAATTGTTACCAAAACCCTTGTTTTTGAAGGTAACGCCAAGGTTGAGGGCATTATCGGCGGCTATAGCGATTATATTTCATGGAAAAAATCTCAAAAAACTGAGTACATAAAAAAGGATATAAAGAAGGATAACTCTAATAATCCTATACCTAAAGTAAAAGCACCTAAAACAGATAAAAAACCAATTACTTTTAGCTATAAACATAAGCGCGAGCTTGAATTGCTACCTAGCAAAATTAAGAAATTGGAAAAAGAAATCGCTAAGCTCGAAATACTTTTAGCTGATCCTGATTTATATTCTAATAACGCCGATAAATTTATGAGTGCCTCTACACGCCTTCCTATCGCTAAGGAGGAGCTAGACAACGCCGAACTAAGATGGCTTGAACTGGAAGAGATTCGCTCAAACACATGAATATATTATCGATCAGTATTTATAAACGATTCCCATTCTTCTAATTTTTTATATATTTTATTGAATCCAGAAATACACCCAGAATAATCAAAACCGCTTAAACATCTTGAAAGATCAAACATTGCTCGATTATTTACATCAGATAAATTACCATATGGTTCTAATATCATATATTTTTTTGATACTATATTATAGATCTCATTTTCGAATTCTTCATCATTAGATCTTATACTATATGCCATAATTGTTCGCGCAAATTTTCCTTTAAAGTCATTAGTTTTTAATGAAGTAGAATTAAAATCTAAACTATCGATAAATTTTTCCAATTCACTAGGCGAAGACTTTGATTCACCTATTTGGTGATATAAATCACGATCTTTTATAAATATAGCAATAAGTATAATAGCGGCAAATGCCCCTGAAACAGTATCTTCTGGAATATCATCATCAGCAGTTATCGCCATAAACTGAGAAAAAATCCTAAAAAATAGACTAACTTGCCTGGCTCTAAAGCCAAAGACTATGCATATATCTGACATATCACTTACAATATATTTTTGATCTTTTTGCTTAAAAGGGAACTTAACACCCCGCCCTCTTTTTTCATCAAAAAACTCTATAGCTTTTGCATCAACAAATAACCTAAAGTCTGTCACCTCTGGCAATTCAGCTTCGCGAGTAACAAAGCGCAGATAATAATTATCAAAATCGATATTACCATATAACTGCCTAACCGATGCCTCAAGATGTTTTCTATCCACGGCCAAAACAAAGCAAATACCTTGAACAGGGAAAATGTGCTTAATTGCTTCAAGAAACTTAACGGCATAATCAGGGCGCACCCTGTCTAGCTCATCAACGAATATTATAAGAGGGCTTTTTGGAAGGGGCTTTATATAACTAGCAAGCTCATCTTTTAAAATTTTATAAGCTACTTTCTTATATGAAAATTCCTCATATACTTCCTCGCCCTTGGCTTGGATGTCTTCTTGTTCTATATGTTCCTTAACTTTATCTTCGTATTCTTTAACTTTATCTTTGCATTCCTTGAGTTTATCCGCAGCCTTACTAATTGGGGAAGCAATAGTATCTATTACCTCTAAGGTACAAACAGCTAAGACTGCTTTCAGGGTTGTTGTAACTTCTTTTGTCACTTTTGTTTCATTGTCTTTACCAATACCTTCAAGCAACGTACTAATTATTGGAATTATTGGTTCATCATCGAAATCAGTTTCCCACGCATTAAGGTATAAAACCTTATAACCATCTTGACCTAATTGATGTTGCCACATTTTTAGAAAAGTAGTTTTACCCGAACCAAATTCAGCATTTAAGCTTAAGACAAAAGCTTCATCATAAAACGGATAAAAGGTGCTAATAACCTTTGTTAATCTGTCCGCAAAGTCTTTGCGTTCAAATTTATCAAAATCACTAAAAGTCAAATTTGTCATGATATAAACTTATACTAGTATTCCAGAACATCCAAGGTGCATAATACCATCCCCTATGCAACTTTAGAGCGCAAACTGTTGCTCATACATTTGCAAAACCTACTACCTCTTACCTTCACACTTTTTTTATTTTTATGATCTTCAGAAATTACTGCGCCCAAAGCGTTCACACCGTACAAAATATTAGGGAGATAACTATAATGATAAAAAATAATTCAACCTTCTTTACTAAGAGGTAACTATAATATAATTTCCGAAATTTAAGAATTTAAAAGGTGAGAAATAATTTATGTGTTGGAGTGGAGAAGCATCGGCAGTTCTTGCCACAATAGGTATAGGAACAACTTTATATGCCGCCTATAAAAAAGAAGATCCACGACTTTATCTTGCTCTTGGTTACTTCTCTGCAATGGAGCTATTGCAAGCATTCACATATTCTGTAATTGACCAATGCGCCCTGCCCTCCAACCAGATTGCCACGTTACTGGGCTATTTACATATATCATTTCAGCCCTTCTTCATAAATTTAATATCTATGTATTTTATACCAAATATTATACGCAAAAAAATTGAATGGCCGGTTTATACTCTGTGTTTTATGTCCTCTATTGTAATGTTATTACAGCTCTATCCGTTTGAATGGGCTGGACAGTGTGAATTAGGGCGCAATATGTGCGCACACAATTTATGTTCTGTTTCTGGTGATTGGCATATTGCATGGAATGTGCCGACTAATGGTATGCTTAACTTTATCACCGTAGATTCATGGGCCAGTTTTTTAAGCCTGTACCCAACCTATTTCCTTGTCGGCATATTACTACCATTCATATATGGGTCCTGGCGTTTTACCGTTTATCACTTCCTAGTAGGACCACAGCTTTCCATGCAACTTACCACTAATCCAAATGAGGTGGCCGCTATTTGGTGCTTATTATCTATTGGGATATTACTTCTTGTTGTTAAGACCCCTGTAAGGAAAATCATGTTTATTAAAAGATGGATTATATGGCCAAAGAAATACAATAATTTAATAGATCAGGAATGGGAAGAACGCTTGCAAAAAGAAACTGATAAAAAATCTAAAGGCAAAAAACAGATATAGACATATAGTAACGATAAATAGAGTTTACTAAACGATACAATTACCCAAGGAATTACATATCCGTAATAGAAAACTCTTTATTAAGTGATCTGCTTAAAAGTAATCATCTTGCGATTCTTTTCATCCCATAAAGCCAACTTAGCGCATTTAAGACTCTCCCAAAACCTGATACGGTTAATTTCCCTTAAGTTTTGGTTTTTATTCATGCATTCTTGCAGGCGATAATTTGGAATACGTGCATTAAGATGATGTATGTGATGTAATCCTATATTACCTGTAAACCACTGCAATACAGGATGAAGATCGTAATATGAACTTCCCATCAATGCTGCTTCTTGATGATCCCAATTGTCCTGATGATCCCAATGAGCATCTTTAAATTGATGCTGAATAAAAAACATCCAGCCACCAAGCCAAGAGGTACCTATTAGAATTGGTAGATAGGTCATGATTAAAACATCATATCCAATAACCATGCCTAAAATACCAAATAGCAACAATATTGATATATTTAAGCCAAATACACTTTTCCATATACTTCTAGATTCGATGGATCTTTTGACCTTGCAAAATGGAAAAGGAGTAGTAAATGGAAAACGCTGCACAATAATAATAAAAAATGGAGTTCCAAGCAGCAGCAAAATATACGGATTGCGATAGACTCTATACCAAAATTGTAGATTAGCAGGCAAAGCCTTATATTCATCTATAGTAATAGTTTCAATAGAACCAAAACCCCGATTATCCAAATTTCCTGAACTAGCATGATGAAGATTATGAGTTCTGCGCCAAAAATCATATGGTGTCCAAGTCAATACACTAAGCAATCGACCTGTGCGATTATTCCACTTACGAGTTGTAAAAAACGAATTATGACCACAATCATGCTGTATTATAAATAAGCGCACCAATAAAAGAGAGGCAGGAATAGTCAATAAAGCTGTTAGCCAATATGCAAAATCAAAGCTAAAAACCATAATCGTATAAATTATAACAAACGGTATCAAGGTATTTAAAATCTGAAAAAATGCTTTTAAATTATTAGCTTTTTGAAATTTAGCGCAATGTTTGGCAAGTGATTGAACTTTTAAATTTTTGTCAATTTCTCTACTTATTGAATTTTCAATTGAAGTACTACTTTCAGCCATTAGGAAAACTTCTCTATAATTTCATTCTAAATAGGAGCTTTGCAGAATATTATATATTTCACAAGAAAAAAGAGCAAAATGACACCTTTAGTATATAGTGTATTAGTTAAGATGTAGCGATGGCTCTACTTGCCTTTTTGCGCTCATGTGGACAAAGGTGCTTTTTACGCAAACGCAAATTTTTGGGAGTTACCTCAACCAACTCATCATCATTGATATATGACATCATTTCTTCTAAAGACATTTTGCGCGGCGGAACTAAAGTTACCGCCTCATCAGAGCCAGATGCGCGCATATTGGTAAGTTTCTTACCTTTAAGTACGTTTATTTCAAGATCATTCTCACGATTATGTTCACCAACAACCATGCCTGCATAAACAGGTGTTTGATGACCAATAAACATAACACCACGATCTTGTAGATTAAATATTGCAAAAGCTACTGCCGTACCGGTATCAGTTGCGATAAGAGCACCATTACGACGCTGCCCTACATCGCCCTTATAAGGCTCATAAGAATGAAATAAACGATTCATGATACCTGTACCCTTGGTATCGGTTAAAAACTTACTCTGATAACCAATAAGACCACGAGATGGAGCAAGAAAAGTAAGACGTGTTTTACCACTGCCACTAGAGCGCATATCTGTCATTTGTGCCTTACGGCGATTCATCTGATCAACAACATTAGAGGCATATTCCTCATCAACATCAATAAAAACTTCTTCAACAGGTTCTAGTACATTACGGTTTTCATCTTCCTTGAATAATACTTTTGGTCTAGAAACTGTGAGCTCAAACCCCTCACGACGCATAGTTTCGATGAGAACTCCAAGTTGTAACTCTCCACGTCCACCAATTTCAAATGAGTCGCGATCCTCACTTTCTTTAAATGTAATGGCAACATTAACTTCGGCTTCGGCAAGAAGACGTTCACGTATCATGGTTGATGTTACTTTACTGCCCTCTTTTCCAGCAAAAGGCGAGTCATTAACCGAAATTGTTACAGCCATTGTTGGTGGGTCAATTGGCGTTGATTTAATGGCGTCATTTAAAGCTGGATCACAAATAGTATCAGCAACAGAAGTTTTTGATAGACCCGCAATACAAATGATATCGCCCGCTTGCACTTCTTTAACGGGAACGCGCTGTGTTCCTTCAAACTTCAATAATTTGGTCAAACGCCCAGTTTCAACCACTCTACCATCAAGGCTAATCGCCTTAACATTATCATTAACCTTTGCGCGCCCTTGGATAACACGCCCGCTCAAGCAGCGACCAAGATATGGATCAGAATCTAACAAAGTCGCAAGCAAAGCAAATGGTTTGTCAAAATCAACATCAGGTGCAGGAACATGATCAAGAACAACATCAATTAACGCAGATAAATCCTTACGCTCATCATCAAGATTTTTTACGCACCAACCACTACGACCTGAAGCATAAAGAATTGGAAAATCTAGCTGTTCATCACTTGCATCTAAAGATACGAATAAATCAAAAACCTCATCCACTACTTCTTCTGGACGAGCATCCGCTCTATCAATTTTGTTAATAATAACAATAGGTTTTAGCCCTTGCGCCAAAGCTTTACCAAGAACAAACTTGGTTTGGGGCATAGGTCCTTCTGCGGCATCAGTAAGCAATATAACACCATCAGCCATATGAAGAACGCGCTCTACCTCGCCACCAAAATCGGCATGACCAGGTGTGTCTATAATATTTATACGCGTGCTTATCCCATCTTTTTCCCAATCAATAGAAGTTGGCTTAGCAAGAATAGTTATGCCGCGCTCTTTTTCTAAATCGTTGGAATCCATAACACATTCGTCAATATTTTCATTTTCACGAAACATTCCACTTTGCTTCATTATAGAGTCGATCAATGTTGTTTTTCCATGATCAACATGAGCAATAATCGCTATATTTCTTAAATTTTGTGACATAATTCTATTCATATTTTTTAATTGCAGACGCTTGTGTAATACAAAACGCGCATAAAAGCCAACAAAAA
Source organism: Micavibrio sp. (assembly GCA_027075555.1). Classification (GTDB taxonomy): domain Bacteria; phylum Pseudomonadota; class Alphaproteobacteria; order Micavibrionales; family Micavibrionaceae; genus UBA1672. The sequence goes on along the minus strand of JALTAZ010000157.1, from coordinate 4,801 downwards.
GAAAGACTAACAGTTTTTTGCCAGCCTTTATGTTGATTTATGAGTTTAGGAGCAATACTTTTTTAAGTATAATTCAGCGTGATAAAGTCTTCGCCAAGCGCACCATATTTATAAATTCAGCGCGATATCCGTAAGGATCACTACCTTTTCCCTGCTGTGCTAAAGCAATGACATCATCGTAAGAAAAATCCCCAATATATTGCGAACCTTTAAGTATTTGTCCAAATGCAGCAACTGCAATAGCAAAACGAATATCGCTCATATCACCTCCATACTCAATATTTTTTGATACAGGCATACTGATCAACTTGCTTGTATTTTCCATTGGTAATTTATAGCGAATTTTCAGATATGCATATTCATTAACAGATTTACCCTTATTAACCATAGGCTTAACCTTGCCATAGCGCAAAGGATCAACACTTACCGCTTTACTGCCTACAGGAACAAATTCATAAATAGCGGTGACGGTGTGGCCTGCTCCTATATCACCAGCATCGATCTTATCATTATTAAAATCCTCACGCTTTAAACTACGGGTTTCATAACCGATTAAGCGGTACTCTGCCACAGCATCAGGGTTAAACTCAACTTGGAACTTAACATCTTTGGCAATAGGAAATAATGATGATGTTGCCTCTTGTACTAAAACTTTGCGCGCTTCATTAAGATTATCAATATAAGCAGCAATACCATTACCATTTTGTGCCAAGCTCTGCATCATGTGGTCATTATAATTACCTTGACCAAAACCAAGTACAGATAGAAATATACCTTTATTACGCTTTTTCTCAACATAGCGTTTCAACTCCTCATGATTAGTAATACCAACATTGAAATCACCATCTGTTGCCATAATAATGCGATTAACTGCATGTTTATCAAAATTACGCTCTGCCATATCATACGCTAGGCGAATCCCCGCAGCCCCAGCTGTTCCACCGCCTGCATGCAAATTATTCATGGCATCTAATATAGTTGAGCGATTAGACACCTTGGTTGGCTCTAACACTACTCCGGTTGATCCTGCATAAACTACAATTGACACCATATCATCCGGATGTAAGCTATCAAGCAGCATTTTCATTGAAGATTTCACCAAAGGTAGCTTATCTGCTGCATTCATTGAACCTGAAACATCAAGCAAAAATACGATATTACTTCTAAGTTCGGTCTTAGCAAGTTGATACCCCTTAATACCAATATGCATGAGCTTGCGACCTTGCGCCCATGGACTATCTGTTACAACCACAGTTGGCTTAAACGGCTCTGCACGGCTTTTAGGAACGGGATAATTATAATCAAAATAATTAATCATCTCCTCAACCCGCACAGCATCAGGATTGGGTAAACGCCCACTATTTAAAGCTTTGCGAATAAAGCTATAACTTGCCGTATCAACATCAGATGAGAATGTGGATACTGGCTCGGCGGATACTTGTTTAAACATGTTAACTGTAAATTGTTCAAACTTATCACGGTTTTGTTCATGAGCTATTGGTGGCATTGGATAAGGAGCAGCCATATTATGCTGAGCCGTGCGGTTAGGGGCGGCTCCATGAAAAGTTTTCCCAATCGCTTTATTTTCAGATTTAAATTTTTGTGCAACAGATGGCATAGGAGCGTGCTCTTCTTGCATTTTAGGAGCTTTAGAAGCTGCTTTTAATCTTGTCCAGTTATCAAGAGGTGCGTTGGCACCATTATCCTTGTAAGAAGGAGCTTGCTTTAATAAACCTGAGACATCATCGGATTCAGCAATAATGGAAGATGCAGAAGTAACACCAGATTCTTGATGCTCTTTTTCAACAGTCTTAGAGCTTAAATTTGATATGATCTCCTTGCTAGACTCACTATCAGAGCGTTTCCAATCAGACAAACCGTCATCAAACTTTACACTTGCATCAGATTTATTTTGAGGTTCAACTACACGAACATGCGCTGGTGAAACCTCTAAATCTGACTTGAGATCAGGCGTTGGTATTGTTGCACTAATATTTTGCTTATGACGACTAACTGTATCATCAAGCTGTGATATGCTTAAAGCCCCTACAAATACGACGGCAATTGCTGTTGCCGCTCCACCATATATAAATTTTGATTTTTTATTATCTTTCATTATCTTCTCTCCTTTTCGGGTGTTGATACCAATAAGACGAGAGATAAACCCAAATCCTTGGAAAGTTTTTTGATTTTTTTCTTTATTTATTTCAGTTCGCGCAGATTTAAACTCTGAAACGGCTAGATTAACCGCACGTTTTCTAGCATTTATATCTATTTCAGGAGCATAATCCTCGCTTAATATTTTTAATAATTTATCATTATTTTCCATAGCGCTCCTCCTTTGAAAAAATTGCATTTAGTTTCTTGCGTGCTTCGTGGATACGCCATGATATGGTGCTTTCTTTCACTCCATAGAGATCTGCAACTTCTTTATGCGATAGCCCTTGCCCCATGACTAATATTAACGATTCTTTTTCCATGTCTGGAAGTTTATTAACCTCCTTAAGAACCTGATAAGTATAAAGTTTTTCATCTGAGTTATCGCTATTTGCCACAATATTTTCTAATAATCCCGCTCCTTCAGGGTAACGATTTTGAGACTTATACCAGTCTTTTGCTGTATTTATAACCAGCACGTAAAGCCAGCTAGTAAATTTTGCACTGCACCCGTAGCTATTTATACCTCGCGCAAGTTTAATACATGCCTCTTGCGTAATATCCTCAGCATCCCGCCTATTTCCGCACCATTTATACGCCATCTTAAACATCACCTCATAGTAAGCATTTACCAGAGCTTCGAAAGCATCGGCATCACCGCTCTTGGCGCGATTAATAAGCTCTGTTTTATCAATATCTGCTGGCATAAATAAACCATTTAATTAAAAGGAAGTTAGCCATATTCTATACAGATATGACGATAACAAAAGTCAAATCCTTGGTAAAAAAGTTAAAAAACCTATTTATTTTTTAAAAATCTGATACATAAAGATACACAAACAGATAATTTAAAACACTTTCTTGGATATAGATCAGGGATAATAAATTGAAAGAACGCACTACAGAAGATCGCTTTGCTCAGGTTTTTATGATTTCAATAGCGCTCACCCCGCTTATATCCGTTCAAACCCCTCGTTTTCTTGCCTTTTGGCCGCTTATCATTGGCCTATTCATGAGTATATGGCTGGTTTTTATAAAAAAAGAAAAGCTAAATATATCCAGAACCTATTTTATAAGCGCCATTGTAATAGGAGTTCTTCTCATATCAAGCTCTATTTGGTCGATAGCACCTGAAAAGTCATTAATTGATGGAATTAAAGCCACGACAATATTGCTGCTTGGTGGTCTGTTTATTGCCATTTGTAAAAGCATTGATATAGAAAAAGCCAAACCCTATTTCTTGCTTTTCCCTATTAGCCTTATAATTGCCATACTATTTACCATATTTGATTTATATACTGATATGGCTTTATACCGGATAATACATCAAACACCAGTTACAGATAAAATAAACACTTCTGTAATGAATCGTAGTGTGCTTTGCATGATTTTTGCATTTTTTATATCGTTAATATTCATAAAAAACTTGAATATTACAACCAGATATAAAATCATAATTCTAACAGCTCTTATTACAAGCATATTAACCATGATGGCATTATCACAAAGCCAATCATCGCAGCTTGCCTTTGCTGTTGGTGTATTATTGCTGCTAGCTTTCCCCGCGCACTATAAGGTAAGCTATTACATAATCGGGATATTGATAACTACAAGCCTGATATTAACACCATGGATAGCTCAAACAGCATTTCAAGTATTAATAGATAATAAAGAAATAGCTCAGTCAAACTCATGGCTTGAAAATGCTTATATTGGAAACAGGCTAGAAATATGGAATTTTGTTATTAACTACGCGATGAATAACCCTTTATATGGTTATGGCATAGAATCGACAAACTACGTTCCTGCATTTGAGCATGATTATATATATCAAAAAAAAGCTACGGTATTACACCCACATAATTTTTCGGTTCAAATATGGATGGAGTTTGGAGTGATCGGGGTTACACTAGCCGTGGTAATAATGGCCCTGATGATCAGATATATAAGCAAGATAGAAGATCTTACTATAAAAAAAATCATAACCACACTTTTCATTATTGTAATTTTATCGGCTTCTATGACTTATGGTTTATGGCAAGGCTGGTGGTTAGGAGAGTTTATTTTTCTTATGGGGTTATCTGTTATGGTATCCAACACTAAGATATTAAACGAAAACATATCCGCAAGAAAAATATAGTGATACTACAACAAGGTACGCCCTATGGTTTTCACATGGTTATAAAACAACCCCCTATGCAACTATAGATTTCTTTTATAATCAATGCACTAAGCCAAAAAAATATAATAAAAAACTAAAAAAAATTTGCATTATTATCTAAAAAGGCGTAACGTTCTTGAATCGATGGTTTTAGATATAAATAAATAATAAGTTCAAATTTGCTGTCGATACAGGGAAAATTAAAATTCTTAGGGTATAAGCTCTTAGGATATAGTGTTTATATTCTATTCATACGAGGTATGCCTGATACATTTCCCCTGTTTACATAATGTTAATAATTAGAGTCTACTCTGTTATTCGGTTCGATAGGTTAACGTTACCGGTGGGGAGTATGTTAAGGTGGCAGGAAACGTGGGACAAGCACATTTAAAAAATATAAATGAAGTTATAGGGTTTGCTCCTGGGCAACTTAGTAGTGAGTTTGCCAATGGAGGAATATCTGAAATAGAAGCATCACCCAAT
>JALTAZ010000156.1:20050-25508 GCA_027075555.1 Micavibrio sp. | reverse complement strand
AGGGTCAAACGGCAACAACTTCATATAAGCCCGCCATTTTAGAAAATGGAGAAAAGGTTATGGTTCCCCCCCATATTGAGTCTGGAACAAAGATAGTTATTAAGTTAGAAGATGGCGTTGGAACATACATAGAGCGTTTCAAGGGCTAATTACACAATAAATATAGATAAAAAAGGGATAAGTTATGGCTGTTAGTACGCCTATTATGAATATTATGATGCGTGCCAGTGAAAAGGCAGCTCGTTCTTTGTTGCGCGATTTTAATGAAGTTGAACATCTTCAAGTTTCTAAGAAAGGTCCTGGTGATTTTGTTTCAGCAGCAGACCGCCGCTCTGAAAAAATAATTTTTGAGGAGCTTAAAAAGTCAAGGCCTGAATATGGATTTCTCATGGAAGAATCCGGAACAGTAGAAGGAAAAGATAAAGAAACAAGATGGATTATAGACCCCCTTGATGGCACAACCAACTTTCTTCATGGAATTCCACACTGGGCTATATCCATTGCTCTAGAACATAAAGGCGAAATCATCGCAGGGCTGGTGCATGATCCTGTAAAAGATGAAATATTTCATGCAGAAAAAGGCAGTGGAGCTTTTGTTCGCCGGCGGCGTATTCGTGTATCTGGGCGTAATAGTGCAGGAAATGCAATAATAGCTACTGGTGCCCCTAAGCGTGAATCCGGAAAAAGAAAAAAGTTCCTAGCAGAGTATAACGCTATGCAAGATGCAGGTTTTGCACTCAGACGTTTTGGAGCGGCGGCGCTTGACCTTGCATATGTAGCAGCAGGACGCTATGAAGGATTTTGGGAGCGAGATTTGCAGGCTTGGGATATAGCAGCCGGCCTATTGATCGTAAAAGAATCTGGGGGATTTATCTCAGATATAGATGACATTCGCAATAATCCGGTTAATACTGGTAGTATCCTTGCGGCTAATGAACCATTATTTGATGACATTTTAAGGATATTAAGAAACCAGTCTTAAAAAAGGGGAGTATGTTTTGAAATATTATAAAATAACAAAACTTTATATACTCTCTACTTTGATAATGCCGATAACGTTCTCTTTTGCAGATGAAGGAAATGTCCCTATCCCGCCTGTGCGCCCTGATATTATGAATGTTCCTAGATCATATATTGATCAGCTTATGGCTAATGAGGGTTTACCTAACCTAAACCTTAATAAAAAACCTGAACAAAGATCTATAGAATTATTAAATGAAATAGATCCATCAGCCCCTCCCCATAATGGTGATTTCATTTTTGATGATAAAGATGATGAATATGATGATGAGATCGAAAGCCTTAATGAACAAGAGGCATTTTTTTCCATTGAAAATCACAATTTTAAAGATTCCGATAATGTGAAAACTTCATCTATTACAAATGATAAAATCATTGATGATATTATTCCTATACCAATTCATAAACCAACCATATTGGCATCGGCGCAAAAAACTGCATCTTTAGAAACATCAGGAAAAAAAGCTTTAATCAGTTTCACATTAAACCCTGATCAAATTGATCTTAATGATAATCTTAAAAGATTCTTGATTGATCATGCAATAAGCATGTTTAAAAATGACCAGAACCTAAGAATGGAAATATACTCTTATGCAACTCTAGATGATAAAAGTGAGTATAGTGACATCAAAAAATCTCTAGCAAGAGCTATGGAGGTCAGAAGGTTTTTACTAGGTCATAATATTAAAGCATCAAGATTAAAAATAATTCCTATTGGTTTGGATCAAGAAAATAGAACAAGCAATCGTATAGATTTACTTTTTATTGTCTCTAAATAATTTTTAACAAATGTGGAAAACACCTCGGTAACAAAGCTATTTCTTGACTTTTATGCATGTTATCTATGCTATATAGCATTGGGTTTTAACTTTTGGAGAAAATACTATGTCTGATACAAGCTCTCAGAATAAAAAATCGTCATCTGGTTTGGTCATATTTATGATTATTTTGCTGGCTTTACTATCTGGGAGCTGGTGGTATAGACAACAAGAAAAAAGTAAATACGATGAGAGTATATATTCAACTGCTCAACAATCAGATAGTATGAATATTTCATCAAGCGATCTTGATATCGCTTCACTTTCTGAACCAAGAATACTAGGTGATATAAACGCACCTGTTAAAATTGTTGAGCATAGCTCTTTTTCCTGTCCACATTGCGCACAATTTCATGCCACTAATTTTAAGAAGCTAAAATCAGAATATATTGATACCAGGAAGGCTTATCTTGTTTTTGACGATTTTCCCCTTAGAAGACACGATGTAATTATTGGCGCTATAGCGCGCTGCGTTCCCGAAGATTCATATTTTAAATTTATACAACTGGTTTTTACAACCCAAAATGATTGGAGTAAAAACAAAAATTACATATCTCAAATTAAAAATAATGCAGTATTAGCTGGTGCTGATTCTGTAACTATTGACAAATGTGCCTCTAGTAAAGAACTTCAAGAAGCCATAGCAAATAGAGGCAAAAAAGCGCATGATGAGTTTGGAATCAATTCTACCCCTACTCTTGTTATCAATGATAAAGATAAAATTGGGGGGTTGGTTGAATATGCCAAAATCAAAGAAATAATTGATAATAAAATTAAAGCAGTAAAAAGCGATGCTATGAAAAATAAAATCACTAAAACAAACGAATCAGAAAATACTGCTGAAACTACAAAGATTGAGCCCTCAGTGGGTGAAGATAATGATCAACCTTCTGGTGATAATTCTGGTAATAATTCTGGTAATAATGAAGATAATAAAAATACAGATTATGAAAAAAATAAATTTGATCTTAAAAAGGCAGCTACTCCACGGATATTAGGCAATATAAACGCACCTGTTAAAATTGTTGAGCATAGCTCCTTTTCCTGTCCACATTGTGCACAATTTCATGCCACTAATTTTAAGAAGCTAAAATCAGAATATATTGATACTAGGAAGGCTTATCTTGTTTTTGACGATTTTCCTCTTAACAAACATGATATAATTATCGGATCGTTAGCGCGCTGCGTTCCCGAAGATTCATATTTTAAGTTTATTCAATTCGTTTTTGAAAAGCAGGAAGAATGGAAAAAATCCGCTGACTATATTGGTTATTTAAAGCAAAATGCCATGCTTACAGGGGCGACTGATGAAGAATTGCAAAAATGCATAGATAATGAAGAGCTCCATAGAATTATTGCCGAACGTGGCAAGAACGCATATCAATATAAGGGCGTTAAAGGCACTCCAACAATAATAGTAAATGATTCTGGTCCTATGAACGCACTTTCATCTTTTCATGAAATTAAAACCATGATTGATGATATTTTGCGTAATAGCGAAGAATAGTGCAAAAAAGGTCTTTGTATTTATAGAAGTAACTAAATTTATATGATTCAATTTACCAAACTTCGACTTAGTGGCTTTAAATCATTTGTTGATAAGACAGAGCTGGAAATAGGACCTGGACTAAATGGTGTTGTCGGACCTAATGGTTGTGGGAAGTCAAACCTGTTAGAAGCCTTACGCTGGGTTATGGGAGAAAATTCCGCAAAAAAGATGCGCGGTGGTGGCATGGAAGATGTTATTTTCAATGGCACTGATAGTCGTAGCGCACGTAACTTTGCTGAAGTTTCTATAATTTTAGATAATTCATCGCGTCAAGCTCCTGTTACTTATAATAATAGCGACGAAATAGAAGTTTCTAGAAAAATTGAAAGGGATAAGGGCTCAGGCTATCGTATAAATGGCAAGCTAGTAAGGGCTCGAGATGTCCAAATGCTTTTTGCTGATACACTAACTGGTGCTAACTCTCCTTCCATGGTTTCCCAAGGGCACGTCGCACGAATGATAAATGCCAAGCCTCATGACAGGCGTTTAGTATTAGAGGAATCCGCAGGTATAGCAGGTCTTTATGCGCGAAGACATGAGGCAGAGCTTAGACTAAAATCTGCAGATAATAATCTAACGCGTTTAGAAGATATATTAGGAAGTATGGAAAGTCGTCTTAATACATTAAAACGCCAGTCAAAACAAGCTCATAAATATAAAAACCTTAGCGCCCAAATTAGGCAATTTGAGCTAGCTATTATATATCTTGAGTGGATAACCCTTATAGAAAAACAAAAGGAATACAATAAAGAATATGCACAAATAGAGTCCGAAGTTTCTGAAAAAATGATTGCTGTTTCTCAATTAACAAAGACACAAAACACACAAATTGAAGAACTTCCCCCTTTAAGAAAAAAAGAAGCAGAAATTTCAGCTATACTTCAAAAATATAAACTTGATTTCCAAAGAGCCGAAGAAACAATAGATCGTTATAAAAAAGACCTGCACGATATTAAAACTCAGCTCCATCAAACAAATATTGATTATCAGCATGAAGAACAGATCAAGGAAGAAACCGCATTAATGCTTAATAAAATTGAGCTTGATTATAAATTACTTATTGAAGAGCAAGAAGGAGATGAATCTCTTTTTAATGTTAAAAATCAAAAGGTTAATGATTTAAAAGCAGAACTAACAAAAATTGAAGAATTATATAGCGCATTAAAAGAGGAAGCAGCGGCAAACTCAGTTCGTTTAGAAGCACTAAAAAACCAAGTAAACCGCCATGAAGAACGAAAAAGAACCATATTATCACGTATTGAAAATGCTAAAAGCAAGAAAGCATTATGCGTAGTTAATGATAATTTATTAAATGAGATTAATTCAGTAGAAAAACAAATTACACAAGCAGAAAGTAACCTAAAAATTGCCAAAATAAAACATGAAAAAATAACATCAAATATTCATGAACAAGAAATAATAACCGATAAAACGCGTGACATATATTCTGAAGTAGAGAAGAGATTTGCACATATTACTGCTGAAATAAAGACACTAGAACAATTTTTTATTTCTGACAAAAACGAAGATTTTGAGTGTGTATTAGAGCAAATAATAACAAAAGATGGTTTTGAAAAGGCATTATCGCGAGCTATGGGAGACTCCCTTACAGCATCATTAGACTGCAATGCCCCAACTTATTGGCAATCAAACCATAAGGAAATAGAAAAACCAGTTTTTCCAACGGGCGTTACCCCCCTGCTCTCTTATATAAAAGCACCAAAGCCATTGCATTTATCTCTGTCATATATTGGTCTTGTAAACTCTAACGAAGATGGCATGAAATATTCAAAATCATTAAGTGCAGGGCAATCTTTGGTAAGTGTAAAAGGTGCTTATTGGCGTTGGGATGGGTATTTCATTCAAGAAAATGCCACAGACAGGCATAGTATCTATATAGAGCAAAAAAATAAACAATCAAAGTTACATAAGAAAAAACACATTATTTTAAAAGAATTAGAAAATGCAAAACAAAACCTTGAGCACCAGCTAAATTTACAAAATTTATATAAGCAAGATTTAATAAAAGTAAATGAAGAAATTAAAACTTTAGAGCAAAAATTAAATGCGG
>JALTAZ010000156.1:0-20040 GCA_027075555.1 Micavibrio sp. | reverse complement strand
CGCCCGCAATTACAAAAATTGAAAGATACCAACTCACATATAGAATTAGAAAAAAACCGTTTTATTGAGCAAATAAAAACTCTTGAGGAAGATTTAAAATCTGTTGAAGATATTCTTGAAAAGGACAAGTCTGCACTAGCTGCACTTACCCATAGTAACTCTTCTAAGGATAACGATAAACAACGCATAAGCAAAGTAAAAGAAGATCTTGAGAAAATAAAAGAATCCTATCAAGAAGCTATACGTGATTTTGATATATTCAGTCAAAATCGTAATACGCGCCGTGCCCGCATTCAGGCCATATCAGATGAGCGTTTATCATTAAAAAATAGAAATATCAGAGCTAAAGAACGGCTTAAAGATCTTGAAAAACGCAAAATAACTTTGGAAAAAAAGCTAAAAGAATTAGAAGAAAGCCCAATTCCCCAAGAAAACAACCCTCAAGATTTATTAGACAAAATATCCGAACTGGAAAAAGAAAAAAGCCTTGCCACAGAACGCCTTGCTTCTTTTGAAGAAGATGTTGCTATTACAAATAAAGCACTAAAAGAAGCAGAAAACACTTTGGGAGACTTAAGAGAAAATAGAGCACGTTCCCAAGCTTTACTATCTTCTATAAACGAACAAATTGCAGAAATGGAAAAATCTGTACAAGAAAAACAAAATATTCACCCCAAAGATTTGCTTAATCATACTGCTATAGATCTTGTTAATTATACACCACAAGATTTAGATAAGTTAAAACATGATAAAGAAAAGCTGATTCGCAACCGTGATTCTATTGGTCCTGTTAACCTTCAAGCAGAAGAAGAAGTCATTGTTTTAGAAAAAGAATTATCTGACATATTGCACGAGCGTAACGACCTTGTTCAAGCCATTGAAGAGCTAAGAGGAGGTATAAATAAAATAAATAGTGAGGCTAGGGATAAATTGCTTAGAGCTTTTGATCTTGTTAACGCCCATTTTCAAGATTTATTTGTTAGGCTATTTGCCGGTGGTAAGGCTCATTTAAAACTTATTGATTCAGATGACCCACTTGGGGCAGGATTAGAAATATACGCACAACCCCCCGGTAAATCATTGCAATCTCTCTCCCTGTTATCTGGTGGAGAGCAAACACTTACATCTATTGCTCTTATATTCGCCATGTTCATGACTAACCCCTCGCCCATATGCGTATTAGATGAAATAGATGCCGCGCTTGATGATGCAAATGTTGATAGGGTTTGCGACTTACTCGATGAAATATCAGAGCGCGGAGAAACTCGTTTTCTTGTCGTAACTCATCATAGATTGACTATGGCTCGTATGGATAGGCTCTATGGGGTAACAATGTCTGAAAAAGGTGTATCACAACTTGTTTCTGTTGATCTTCAAAAATCATTTGAATTTATAGACCACAAGGTAGCTTAAAAATGCCTGATGATTTTGATGATGACATAAAGAAAAAAATTTCTAATTTAGATCAACGAATTAGAAGTGCAAAATCAGATCAAAAGCAACAAAAAGAAAAACAATATGGCAAGGTTAATAAGGAAAGCAAGGAAGAAAAACAAGGGAAAAAAGCATCCTCCGAATTTTTAGCTAATGTTATTGCCGGAGGATTTTTAGGCTTTATAATTGATAAATATTTTGACAGCGCCCCACTTGGAATGATCTTTTTCATACTTATGGGCTTTGTTAGTGGGGTGCTACGTGCTAACGCAACTATGAAAAAAAATGAATAAGTATGCAAAAGTCCATTGATTAACGGTTCTAAATAAGCTAAAAACATGAAAATTTTTTACTAAATAGAGTAATGGAGAATGAAAATTGGCTGATCCAATTCATCAGTTTGTAATACAGCCTCTAGCAGAAATAAACGTGGCTGGGTATGATGTATCCTTTACCAACTCTTCATTATGGATGAGTATTGCGGCTATAACTTCAACTCTTTTTCTTACAATGGCAATGCGTCGCAAATCAATGGTTCCAGGCAGATTGCAAATGACAGCAGAGCTTGTCTATGAATTTGTCAGCAAGATGGTAAATGAGAATATCGGAAAAAAAGGCAAGCAGTTCTTTCCATTTATATTTACTTTATTCATGTTTATCCTTATGGGTAATGTTCTTGGCTTACTGCCTTACTCTTTTACGTTCACCTCTCACCTGATAGTTACGGCATTTCTTGCTGTATTTATTTTTTTAATGGTTATTGGTTTTGGACTTTTTAACCATGGGTTAAAGTTCTTTAGTCTGTTTTTACCTGCGGGCGTCCCGTGGTGGCTTGTTCCATTTATTGTTCCGCTAGAGTTAATTTCCTTCTTTGTTAGACCTTTGACACATTCCGTTCGTATTTCTTGTAATATGATGGCTGGTCACTTGATTTTAAAAATTGTTATTGGTTTTGCTATCAGTGCAGCTAGCCTTGGCGGGCTTTGGGTTATGCTTGGCGTCTTTCCCGTATTATTTAATGTCATAATGATGATGTTAGAGTTGCTAGTTGCTGCTATACAGGCATATGTTTTTGCGGTACTGGCATGTGTTTATTTAAAAGATAGTGTTGAACTCCATCACTAAATATGTATTATCGCGTTGATTTTTAAATTTTTGTTAAACAAACAGTGAAAGGAAAAAACAAATGGAAATAGAAGCTGCAAAAGCTATCGCTGGTGGGTTAGTTGCCCTACCTGCTCTTGGTGCTGCGATTGGTCTTGGGATTTATTTTGCTACATATAATAATGCAATCGCTCGTAATCCTGAAATAAAAAAGATGCTAGATGAAAAGTTTTTTATAATCATCGCTTTTGTTGAGGCTCTGGGGATTATTCCAATTGGTCTTGCAGCTTTCCTTCTTGCAAGCTAGGGCAAGAATTATGATGGTTTGCTAATTTAAGGGTGTCTTATGTTTAAAAAGCTTTATCTGGGATTGTTATTTGCTGGGTTATATTATCCAGCCCAAGTTCTAGCTGGTGGAGCAGAACATGGCTTGTCGCATGAAAAAACATCAGGATTGCCACAGCTAGATGCTTCTACATTTCCTAGTCAGGTTTTTTGGTTAGTAGTGATCTTTGTAACTATGTATTTCTTCTTTGCAAAGAAGTCACTTCCTGAAATTTCTAATACTATCGAAAATAGATCCGAACGCATAGCCAATGACCTTGATACAGCAGAGCGCCTAAAAGATGAAGTCGCAGCGGTGCAAGCATCATATGAAGAAAGTCTTTCCGAAGCTCGTGCACAATCTGCTGCTCTATACACTAATATAGAGCAGGAGATTAAAGACAGATCTGAAAAATTTTCTATAGAATTTCAAGAAAATTCTGCAAAGAAGATACGGAATCTAGAGGAATCTATAGAAAAAGCACAAAAACAAGCCATGGAAGAAATGAGCTCGGTTGCTGCTGAGGTCGCGATGGAATCTACTAATAAAATTATTGGTGTTAAAGTTGATAGTAAATTTGCAAAATCCGTGGTTGACTCTCTGCTTGATCAAACCGTTAAGAAGGCTGCGTAGGAGCTGTTTAATATGGACGCATTACAAGACTCAAATATTTGGTACTTATTCTCATTTATTATATTTGTTGGCATAATCATTAAATTTGGATTGCCCGCTTTTAACAAATTGCTTGACACTCGTATAGAGCAAATAAGAAAAGACTTAGAAGAGGCCGAAAATTTACGTGTTGAAGCTCAAGAGATGTTGGCTCAATATCAACGCAAACATAGAGACGCGGTTAAAGAATCTGAAAAAATAATATCAACAGCAAAAGAAAACGCCAAACAATTTAAGGAAAAGGCCGAGGCCGAACTTGAGGAAATCATTAAAAGACGTGAAACACAGCTAGAAGATCGTCTAGAGCGGATGAAACAAAATGCAATAAACGAGATACAGGCTCATGCTGCAGATCTAGCCGTAAACGCAACTAAACAGATTATAATTGATAAACTTGACAAAAAAGCAAATTCACGGCTAGTTGAGCAATCCATAATGAATATTGAAAATAATATTCATTAATGGCATTTTAAAAGAATTTTTAAAATAAGGCTCTATTTATAATGTCAAATAATGATATAATTGATACTCTTGGAAAAAGTGCAAAGGACGCTTCTAGAATTCTTGCTCAAACTTCTACAGAAAATATAAATTGTACTCTTAAAGCGCTAGCAAAAAAATTACATGATAAATCTGCATATATTATAGATGAAAACAAAAAAGATATTATAGCCGCAAATCAAAAGGGGCTAAGCCAAGCATTGATTGATCGCCTTATGCTTAATGAAAATCGTATAGAATCTATGATAAATGGCGTTGAAGCACTTATAAAACTTGATGACCCAGTAGGTAGAGTTTTATGGCAAAAAAACAGACCTAATGGTTTAAATATAGAACGTATTTCTTGCCCTATCGGCGTACTAGGCATGATTTATGAATCACGCCCAAATGTAACTATAGATGCATCAATTTTATGTTTAAAATCACATAATGCTGTAATTTTGCGCGGTGGTTCAGAGAGCTTACACAGTTCTTTAGCTCTTCATAAAATCATACAAGACAGCCTTGAGGAAAATAATCTTCCAAGAGGCTGTGTATCCATGATCCCAACTCGTGATAGAGCTATCGTTGGCTCTATGCTTCGGGCTTGTGATTATATTGATGTTATGATCCCACGTGGAGGACACAGTCTTATAGAACGTGTTATGAATGAGGCGCGCATGCCAGTTTTTTCCCACCTCGATGGTATATGCCATATTTATGTACATGAAAGCGCAAATGAAGATATTGCCTTAAATATTACGCTTAATGCAAAAATGCGTAGAACCGGTATTTGTGGCGCAATGGAAACATTGCTATTAGACAAAAACCTGTCTCGATCTACTTGCATAGATATACTCAAAAATTTATTAGACTCTGGCTGTGATATTGTTGGTGATGAGAATGTTAAAAAACTTGATGATCGCATTAATAAAGCAACAATAGATGATTGGAAAACAGAATATCTGGATTCTAAGCTAAGCTGTAAATTTGTTGATAATGTTGAAGAAGCTGTTGAACATATAAATAAATATGGATCTCATCATACTGACAGTATTTTATCTCAGGATAATGATGCTACTCAATATTTCTTACAAAATGTGGATAGCGGTATAGTTATGCATAATGCTTCTACGCAATTCGCAGATGGTGGAGAGTTCGGCATGGGCGCGGAAATTGGCATAGCCACAGGCAAAGTGCACGCTAGGGGACCTGTGGGACTTGAACAATTATGTACTTATAAATATCTTGTACATGGTAATGGGCAAACTCGCCCTAAGTAAAAATTTTTGCGCTAGGCTCTTATACTAAATGTCCATATTCTCAGAACCTGCGATGCTAAACTCTATACGCTGGAAAAATATGCGTGTTGGTATTTTAGGCGGATCATTTAATCCTCCACATGCTGGTCATATACATATTTCTAATATGGCGTTAAAATCTCTTAAACTTGATGCTGTTTGGTGGTTAGTAACTCCATTAAATCCTTTAAAGTCTAAAGATGAACTATTGCCTATAGAAAAACGCATTGAGTTATCTAGAAAAATAAACATAAACCCTAAAATCATTGTAACTGGACTAGAAAGCAAGTTTAACACAAGCTATAGCTATGACAGCGTAAAATTGCTTAAAAAATATTTTTCTAATACAAAATTTGCTTGGATTACAGGAATGGATAACGCGCATAATTTTCATTTATGGAATCACTGGCAATTTTTTTTAAGTGAAATATGTATGATTCATGTTACCCGCTATCCCCCAGTAAATTTAGTTAAACAATGCCCTTTACGCATGTTGTCAAATCAAAAACATATAATAGTGGATCATGGTAAATGCTTACCGCTTAACGCAAATACTTCATATTGGCTTTTACAAAAGAAAATGATCAATATTTCATCGACAGAAATAAGACTTAAAAATAAAGATTTATCAACATCTTAATTATTAGTTGTGCTGTGCATATATTGTTTATCTTTGCATAAAAGAAAAATAAGCGTATAATGTAATCATGGTTTTGTTAAGAAATATTATATTAAGAAGGATATTGGTGATCGTTTGAATACGGGAAATCACGTTTTTTTCTTTCATGCATTTATTAAAATCGTAGTAATACGATTAGGGAGAGTGGCTGATCCTTGGGATTAAGCCACTTTATTTTTATAATAAGGAAAAGGAGGATATATCATTATTAAATATCATAAAGATAACAAGCTAAGCCCTACAGAATTAAAGGATTTTATTGTCAAATCTTTAGACTCTGACAAGGCCGAAAATATCACAGCAATACCACTTTCCCAAGATTCAGGGCTGGCGGATTATATGGTTATCGCATCTGGTACATCGTCACGTCATGTAAGTGCTATAGCAAAAAAATTAAAAGAACGTCTTCACTTAAAAAATATAAAAGAAATAGCCTCAGAAGGGATGGGACAATGTGACTGGGTTGTGATTGATGCTGGTGATGTTATTGTTCATCTTTTCCGCCCCGAAGTCCGTGACTTTTATAATATTGAAAAAATGTGGTGTGATAACCCGAATTTAGACATGACAGGTGATCACGTTTAATAATAATAAATAGAATAATATTTTGCTTTATTTACTTTAATGCAAGGATTTGCCCTGTGCTTAAAATTGATGTTATTTGTATTTCCAAGATCAAGAATAATGCCTTTGCTGATCTGATTGATATGTATAAAAAGCGCATAAAGTGGTCATTGAATATAATAGATTTAGAGTCCAAATATACCAATCCTGTAAGATGCAAGACTGATGAATCCCAGAAAATACTAAAATATATAAACAAGCAGGCCATTGTTATTACCCTTGATGAAAAAGGAAATCCCTGCTCTTCATTAGATTTATCAAAAAAATTGCAACAATATGCATATGATGGGCGTAATCATATACAATTTATTATTGGCGGTGCAGATGGTCTAACGCAAGAAATACACCAAAAATCAGATTTAATATTAAGTTTTGGACTACAAACATGGCCGCATGCTCTTGCGCGTGTGATGCTTTTAGAGCAAATATATAGAAGTCAACAAATTATTTCTGCTCACCCCTATCACAGAGAGTAATTTTTGCACTAAGTTAGTTCAACATGCCTGTTATTATAAGATTTTTTATTATTGTTGTTATTATTTTTGGTTTTTCTCCACTAGGAAATGCCAAAAGTGATGATATTGAGCTTAGATCTATAAAATCCCAGCTTGTAAAAAGCAAAGAAAAGAAAACTAAACTTGAGCAACAAAAATACAAACTATCAAAAGATATAGAAAAAATAAGAACCAAACTGATCAAGGCTGCCACTGCCATACGTAAGAATGAGGATAAACTTAAATATATTGAAAAGCGAATTGATGAATTAGAATCTAAAAAATCTTTAATTGAAAATACACTCCAGTTAGAACGTGTTTCTATAATTAAATTGATAATGATATTAGAACGAATCAGAAAAACCCCACCTCAAGCTATGATTGCCCGCCCTGAAACTCCATATAAAACGGCACAAAGCGCCCTGCTTATGGAAAATATTATTCCGTCGGTAAAAAGACATGCCCAAAACCTTAAAAATAATCTGGAGACATTACAAATAGTTACTAATGACCTTAAAAGTGAAAAAAAATTACTTAATAAAGAAACAAAAGCACTAAAAAATAAAAACAAAGATTTAATTTCATTAGTTAATAAAAAGGAAGAACTATATTCAAGTATAAACCGAAATATCAAAGCGCAAGAGCTAACCTTGCAGGCAATTTCTTTGAAAGCTAAAAACCTTCAAGAGTTGGTAAAGAAAATAAAAGAAGAAGAATTAGAAGAAATCAAACGGCAAAAAGCAGCAAAGATTTTTAGAAAAAAACCTGATTTTGTTCTAAATGACAACTTACCTGCACAGCTTCCAATTTCAGGAATTATAAGAGTTGGTTATAACAAAAAAGATGATTTGGGTGCCAAAAGTAATGGAATTACCATTGAAGGTCGTTCAGGTGGCGTAATAACCGCGCCAATGAGTGGAAAAGTTCAATTTACCGGTACGTTCAGGCGCTATGGTAATATCGTGATTATAGAGCATAAAGATAGCTTTCATAGCTTGATAGCTGGTATAGGCAATATCTCCGTAAGAATAGGAGATTTTGTAAAAACTGGTGAACCAATTGGAGTATTACCAGATTCTTCTTTAATTCCGCGACCAAAGCTATATTATGAGCTTAGGAAAAATGGAACACCTGTAAACCCATCTGTGAAGTTTTCAGGGCTGGGGTAAAGAAATGAATTTTTGCACATATTTAAATTTTAAGGATAAACGTAAAATGAAGATAACGCATATATTATCAGTGTTAATCATAACCATGGCTTTAGGAACATTCACGCTTAATGTTCAAGCTGAGGATAAAAAAACAGATAAAAAGAATACTGACAACGGATATAGCGAAACCTATAAACAGCTTAGCCTTTTTGGTGATGTTTTTGAACGTGTTAGGTCTGAATATGTAGAAGAAGTTGATGATAAAACATTAATTGAATATGCACTAAATGGCATGTTATCAAGCCTTGACCCTCACTCAAGCTATCTTAGCGAAGAAAAATTCAATGATATGCGCGTTGAAACTAGCGGTGAATTTGGCGGACTTGGAATTGAAGTTACAATGGAAAACGGTCTGGTAAAAGTTGTATCCCCCATTGATGATACCCCCGCTTTTCGCGCAGGAATTCAAGCTGGTGATTATATAGTTAAAATTAACGAAGATTCTGTTATGGGAATGTCACTTAGTGATGCTGTTGACAAGATGCGCGGGAAAGTAGGAACCACTATTGACCTTTCAATAGCACGTAAAGGAGAAGACTCTACCATAGAAGTAACTTTGGTTAGGGATATTATACAAATTAAGTCTGTTAAATTTAGAACAGAAGGAAATGTTGGATATATTAGAATAACTTCTTTTAGTCAAAAAACAGGACCAGGAGTTAGAAACGCAATATCTTCTATATCAAAAGAGCTTGGAGATAATCTAATGGGATATGTGCTTGATTTGCGTAATAATCCAGGGGGGCTTTTATCTCAAGCTATTGAAGTATCTGATGCATTTATGGATAAGGGAGAAATTGTATCCCAACGTGGGCGTTATGAAGAAGATACCGAGCGTAACAATGCAACCCCAGGAGATCTGGCAAATGGTCTTCCTATAGTAGTTTTAATAAATGGAGGCTCTGCATCAGCATCAGAAATTGTTGCCGGAGCGTTACAAGATCATAGACGAGCCATAATTATGGGCACTCAATCTTTTGGTAAAGGTTCGGTGCAAACTGTTATGCCCCTTCCTGGTAATGGTGCAATGCGTCTTACTACCGCTCGTTATTACACTCCATCAGGTAAATCAATTCAAGCAAAGGGAATAACTCCTGATATTATTGTTGAGCAAGCGACCATAAAATCATTAGAGCATGAGCGTATTCGTGAATCTGATCTAGTCGGAGCATTAGATAGATCAAAGGCAAAAAAAGAAGTCGCTAATGACAATAAAAAAGGTGGTAAAAAAGATAGCAACAAAGAAGATGCAAAACATAATGATTATCAGCTAATGAGAGCCATAGATTTGTTAAAAGGTCTTAATCTTTATCAAATTTCACATAGTGGAACTGGAAAATAAATGAATATCCCCCTACTAAAGAAGTTTAAGGGAAATATTGATTTTAAATATATTAACATTGCCCATATTAGTAATATAATAAGGCAACAAAATAGTAATTTAACATCTTTGCTTAGCAAGGCTGATAAAAGGGCTTTGCTAAAAGGGTTATCTGTAGTTGCTGGCTTTTACATTATTATATTTAGCTTTGTCTATATAAAATCTGATACCACATTAAAAGCCATAGAAGACACTATGCCATCAGAAATAATCGAAGTTTCAAAAGGTGATATATTTAATCATGGGAAAATAAATCATGTATATGATAAAAATATAAATCTTGTGGCAGGACTTTCCAGATTTGAAGATACAGGTAATATTCCAATAATTCGCAAATCAGATCAGCTTACAAGTTTTCGTGCATATCAAACCCCTTTTAATTTTAACGACATAAAAAACAAAAATTTATTATCATTTATGGTAGCTGATTTTGGTTTATCTGAAAAAATGTCAAACATGGCATTGGATATTCTTCCGCCTCAGGTTTCTTTTTTGCTCTCTCCTTATGCCGATTTACCTATGGAGTGGATAAAACGAGCAAGGGAAAAAGGGCATGAAATATGGATTGATCTTCCCATTCAAAACAAAAAAAATATAGATCAAGGCATTAATACTATTTTTCATCATCAAAATCTTAGCGAAAAAACAAAAATGATGCATAAAACACTTGCTAGTGCCTTGGGATATGTTGGCGTGGCTATGTACATGGATAAAAGCAGCGAGTCAGTCACTAATCATTATAAGCAATTAACCAACGAATTATATGGTCGAGGCATTGGTATCTTTGAGAAAAATCCTAATGCTCCAAAATATATAGAAGCCATAGCTATAGCCAAAGGCGCACCATATATTAAGGTCGATTTGCAAATATATCAAATGCATGGAAAAAATTCTTTTCAGGAAGTTGAAGCCATTACACAAAATAAGGGATATGCCGTTGCGTTAATTCCTTCATATCCAAAGGCAATTAAAAACCTAGCCGTTTGGATTGAAAAGGTTGGTAAAATTGATTACGCAATAGCGCCAATATCAGCCATATATGATCTGCCTTTAGAGCGCGACTCCCCTAGCTATTACAATGGATTAAAGCCTAGTGATCATATTGCAAAGCCTGTTATTAATAATCAAGATATATCAGATCATTAAAAGGTTTATATTTTATGGATAATATTAAAATTAACCGCGAATCTTTACTATATCGCCCCTGTGTTGGTATTGCTTTATTTAATAATGAAGGCAAGGTCTTTGTTGGAGAGCGCATAGACACCCCAAATGCTTGGCAAATGCCCCAAGGTGGAATTGATAAAGGTGAAAATATTGAGCAAGCCGCTTTAAGAGAGTTAAAAGAGGAAATAGGCACTAATAAAGCACATATAATAAAAATTGCAGATCATAAAATATGTTATGATCTTCCAGAGCATTTGATAAGTAAATTATGGAACGGTAAATTTCGCGGGCAAGAGCAAATATGGGTAGCGGCCAAATTCACCGGCACTGACAGCGATATAACCCTAAACGCCTATGAACATCCTGAATTTTCAGCATGGCAATGGATTGATTTAAAAAATACATTAAACTTAATAGTGCCCTTCAAACGCAACACTTACGCACAAATAATTGATATGTTTCAAGACATACCGCAACATATATAATTAATATATGCATGCATATTATGTTATGCCCCTAGATATTATTTATGCTTCGCGCTGAGTTTTTTCCATGCGCTCATGACGTTCCTGAGCCTCTAAACTTAAAGTAGCAATCGGACGAGCCTTTAATCTAGCTATTCCTATTGGCTCTCCCGTTTCTTCACAATAACCGTACTCATCTTCATCAATCTTACGAATTGTTGAATTTATCTTTGCTATGAGCTTGCGCTCACGATCCCTGGTACGAAGTTCCAATGCATGGTCAGTTTCCGCAGAAGCACGGTCTGCCATATCAGGCTTTTGCAACTCTGTTCCTTGCAATGTTTCTTGAATTGTAGACTCAGATTCTTTTAACAATTCTTCACGCCAAGATATTAGTTGCTGGCGGAAATATTCTTTCATTATAGGATTCATAAACTCCCCTTCATCTTTCTCAGGATCGTAATCAGGAGGAAGGTTTACGCTTCTAGGTGCTGCCATCTGTAATTTCCTTGTATTTTCATATAATGCTTTAAATTCAAAAGATCAGGAAATATAAGTCCGTTTTACTTCAAAAACAAGAAAATTAACAATAATTAGGTTAATTATTACAGTTAGACAGGTCTTAAACTCTATAGCTTATCAAGTGCAATGCGCATTTTTGCAAGTTCAACTTGAGCGCGCAAATCAATTTCATCCATAATTGCAGTTAGTCTAGGATCATCTATTTTATCACGGTGCGATGCCACCACATCGGCTATATCAATCATATGACCAATACTAAGATTCCCATTTAGAATTTTAACCCGCAAATCCTCCATTTTATCTAAAATATCATCACCCCTTGAAATCACCCTTTTCTTAGCCGCTTTTTTTGTTGGGTCTTCAATTTCCTGAACCGCTAAAAGAGCATCAAGCTGGGCAATAGATCGAGCAGCAGAAGCGGCAGAACTTTCTGACACCCCCCCACCTCTTACATACTGACTAAAATCAACGCTGCTATCTCCAGAAGGTGAAGATGTGCCCTTAGTTTTAGATGTTGAATTAGTTCCTTTTGTTCCGCCAACTTTCATAAGCATACCTTGTAATATATATTACTTCCTTCAAATTATACATGAATCGACTTGCTCTATACATATAATTCTACACACGGCAAGTTTTTTTAATCAAGTCGGCAAGAATTGCCTATTTAAAACAAATTATCGGCAATTGGTGCATTATTATTTACTCACCAAAGCTATAACATAGCAACTACTTTTCTTAGAAATACTTGAGAAATATAGATTTTCAAAATTGGCACAACTTTCGCAAATACTGCGATGAGAGTTTCCTCCTTAAAATTCTCAAAATCATAATAGTAAAAGTAGAGAAGTAACAAAAGAACGAAAAAGTGCAGACATGCTAAAGTGTAAAATACATAATAACAACAAAAACACTTCAGTTATTATCCGGTTGTCACAAGTGGGTACCGTTAGGGTATTTGTGACAATCGGACTCTGCGCTCTTTTCATTATAAATACAATAAATATCGCAAGCGCTAAAACCTCGCGCATAAAAGATATAGTTGATATTGAAGGCGTAAGAGAAAACCAGCTTGTTGGTTATGGTCTTGTTGTTGGTCTTAATGGAACAGGTGACGGGCTTAATAATTCTCCATTTACAGAGCAAAGCCTTATCGCCATGCTAGAACGCCTAGGCGTTAATATCCGAGGGGAAAACTTGAATACTGGTAATGTTGCCGCCGTTATGGTTACAGCCACCCTTCCTCCATTCACAAATCAAGGGTCAAAGATAGATGTAAATGTCTCTGCCTTCGGAGATGCTAGCTCTTTACAAGGTGGGACTCTGCTTGTTACCCCATTACTTGCCGCAGATGGTGAAGTTTACGCCGTTGCCCAAGGTGAGGTAAATATTGCTGGCTTCTCAGTAGAAGGCGATGCAGCTTCTATTACACAAAATATTCCAACAGCAGGACGCATTCCCAGTGGCGCAATAGTAGAGCGCGAAATAGACTTTCAACTAGAAGAGCTCCAACAAGTGCGCTTAGCGTTAAGAAACCCAGACTTCACAACATCACGTAGAATAGCTCAGGCAATAAACGGCTTTACCAATGCAAGACTTGCCAAAGCAGAAAATTCAGCTAGCGTCATACTTCGCCGCCCCGCTAACTATGATGGCTCTATCGTTGACCTTATTACAGATATAGAACAACTGCCAATTCAGCCCGACCAGCCTGCGCGCGTGGTAATAAGCGAACGCTCTGGCGTTATTGTTATGGGCGCAGATGTAAGGGTAAGCAGTGTTGCCATTGCACAGGGTAATCTAACACTTAAAATAAATGAAACCCCGCAAGTATCACAAGCTAATCCATTTGCAGATCAAGGGGAAACAGTAATCGTTCCTCGCACCGATGTATCAGCATCTTCAGAAGATGCAAAACTTGCCATTCTTGATACTGGCGTAACCTTGCAAGAGCTTGTAACTGGTCTAAATCAACTTGGCATAAAACCACGCGATATAATCACAATTCTACAAGCCATAAAAGCCGCTGGTGCTTTGCAGGCAGAAATAGAGGTAATGTAATAATGCGAATGCTATCTCCTGAAACCGCCATTAACCTAATGCAAACAACCCAAGTAAAAGATTTGAACAATATTCAAATCAAGGGCAAGAAAAACTTAGAAGAAGTAGCCCGCGATTTTGAAGCTGTATTCATTAGCGAAATGATTAAACCAATGTTCGAAGGCATTGAAACTAATGGCATATTTGGCGGTGGTAAAGGCGAAGAAATATTCCGCGGAATGATGATTCAAGAATATGGTAAAGAAATAGCCCGAAAAAACATAACAAATATTCAAACTCAAGTTATGAACAAATTAATAGAAATACAATCAGATAAAACACAACAAAATCAAACCAGCGCAATTCAAAATAACGCAGTTATTGACGCTGAATTTAGTGAAAAAACAGTTACTAGAGAAAGGAACACATAAATTATGAATGCGCATGCAATTAAAAAGCAAGAAAAGCAAACTAATTACATTCTATCAAATGATGTAAATCAAGCTATACACCAACTTATATCTTTAAGTAAGGACTTAATTAGGTTAGCCGATGATGAAGCTCAGGCGTTAGTTACCCTAGATCACATGAAATTTGCCCTAGCTCAAAGCGATAAAGAAAAAATGGCAGAACGCTATGCGAAAGCGTCGGAAGAATTCCGTAATCGCCTTGGTGCTTTTCGTATGGCAGATAAAAACCTTATCGCACAGTTAAATGCTCTTCAAAATGATCTTAAAGAAAAAACTGAGCATAACAATATAATGATAGATCAAATAAAAAAGAGAGCCTCTGCCAATACACAAGCTACTTTGTTTACAGCACAACAATTAGGTCAGAGAGTTCACTTTGTAGATCAGGAAAGGAAGGAAGTATGAACAAAAAAAACAATACTGAACAACAAAACCGGAAAAAAGTAAAATCTTTGCCTCGTGATATAAATGCGGCAATAAAAAGCGTGATAGACATAATAAAGCAACTAGGAGAAGTTTATTCCGAGGAAAATAAAGCTCTAAAACAGGCAGATACAAAGAAATTCATGGCTTTGCAAGAAAAGAAAATATCAGCAACCCATGAATATCAAACAATAATGGCACAAATGATTGCCCGCAAAAATGATCTAAACAAAGCAGATCCAGAAATGAAAGACAGGTTAAAAAAATTGCATAATAATTTTTCGACTATTTCAAAGGAAAATATGCGTTCAATCGAACGTATGCAGCGCTGTACTGAAAGATTGGGAAATACAATAAGAAGCGCCGCTGTTAGATCAGCACACAATACACGTGGTTATAGCTATGGAGAAACTGGAGCTATCAGCAATATTTCACGTAAAAAGGCCATATCATCTGGTTTAAGTGAAACAGTTTAAAAAAATGGATTTTAAATTATGGCATTAGATTTTTTTACATCGCAACAAAATTTTAGTAAAGGCATAGGTAACTTATCTCCAACGATTGGTACTAATAATAATGTTGCGATCAATAAAAATAAGATAAATGCTTTTAAGAGTGAAAAATCAGCCTCCGATAATGCACAAAATAAGAAGCAATTTGCTGAATTTATGGAATCTTTAAAAAAGAAACAAGATGCCAACAATAACAAAAACAAAGGCGTATCTAAAAATACAGATAAAACCAATAAAACACAAAGCCCCACTTCTATGGAAAATCTAGAATCTACCGCTATGTTTAAAACAAGGCAAAGCGTTGTTGATTTTGCATTTTTAACAAATGAAGTAAAAGCCTCATCTACTATGGATTCACTTACTCTTCTAAGTGAAAAGCTACAATTACTAATAGATGAGGAGATTAACAAAGCCGAAAAAACTTCTAATGATCTTATTAAAATTATAGAAAAAAGTAATAGCACAAGTGATGATCAAACGCTTAGATCTTTGATTATAGGCTTAATAAATATAATCAAAGGTGAAGATAGAGCCAATAACAATCAATTTGCAAATACAAAAGATCTGCCAAATAATGATCCATTACTTACAGTTCTTGGCGGGCTGACGCCACAAGAAATCACAGACATTAAAGTTCAGATCAATGGTTTTTTAACTGATGAGTTAGACGATGAAAATAAGGAAGCTCTTGCTGGTTTAATAAGTCAATTCTTCCCGCTAACACAACCCAAAGCAAAATCTGAAAAACCCATAAATTATAATGCCAAAACAGTTTCAGATAATGTTCTAAAAACTGATATTAGAGCAGATAATGCAACCCAAAACCAAGTTTTTGTACAAGAACAAGGGCAAGCTACAAAAGACCGTTTTGATTCCCGTTATGACACCCGCTATGACAGCGCACAAACACGATCCAATGGTGACAAAGATAATAGTAAAACCTTTGAAACAGTTCTAAAAGAAATTGGTGGTAAAGATTTAGGTAATAGTGCCCCTGCTCAACAAAATACAAGCCCCGATAATAAAAGCGCAGGACAACGTTTCCTACAGATTTCAAGCACTTTACCACCTCTAACAACCGTAATTGACGGGTCATTACAACAAAGCGGATTAGGTGCAAATTCTCAAACGATATTGCCCTTACAAAGCGCACTTACCAATATAACCACGCAAGCTCCAAGTGCCGCACAGACTCACCCAGCGACACAATTAGTTTCAATTACAATACAAAAGGCCATCAAATCTGGTAATGACACTAATATAAAACTACGCCTTGACCCACCTGATTTAGGGCGCGTTGAAGTTAAAATGAGCATAGATAAAGATAATAAAACTAAAATTGTTCTAACAGTAGAAAAACCTGAAACATATCTAATGCTACAACGTGATTCTCAAACTCTACAACAGGCGTTAAATAATTCAGGTATAGATAACAGCGCAGATTTAAGTTTTGAAATGGCAAGTGAAAATCACGATTTTAACCAAAAATATAATGATAGTAAAACAGGTGAAAATAGTAATTCAACCGATGACGATGAACAAATATTACAAAGCAAAATGGATTGGTATGTAAACCCTGAAACAGGGCTTATGCACTATAACATTATAGTTTAGAGAACATAAATAGGGATATTAATGGGAGTAAGATACTATGGCCAGTGATATAACAATAAATAATGCATTAGACTTTTCGCAAAAAACCGCGAATGCCTCTGTGCAATTAGCCGAGGATTTCAACCAGTTTTTACAGCTACTTACAACACAGTTACAAAATCAAGATCCTCTAGACCCTGCAAGCTCTACTGAATTTACAAACCAACTCGTTGCCTTTGCAGGGGTTGAACAACAAATAAATGCAAATCAGCGTTTAGAAAGTCTTGTTGCCCTTAGTCTTGGTTCATCATTTTCATCTGCCCTTAATTATGTTGGAAAAGATGTCAGCTATCTTAGCTCTGAAGCATATTTTGATGGTCAAAAACCTATTGATATAAATTACTCAATAGATGGCACATCAGTGGATACAACAATAAATATCTTTAGTGAAGATGGCACCCTACTACTTTCACAAAAAATTAGCGATGATGATAATGTTGAAAACTTTGTATGGGACGGCAAAGACAAAAATGGAATATTACAGCCAGCAGGAACTTATGAAATTAGGGTAGATGCAATTGATGCGAAAAACGCTCCTCTTACAACTACAACCGTTGTTAATGGCCATGTAAGCGGTGTTGAAACGCAAAATGGAACAACATTCCTTTTAGTTGGAGAACGCGCAGTATCAGTTGGCAACATAATAAATGTAAAAGAACATCAAGAACAAACAGTTAATAATGATGCAAAAGGATAATACCTAATGCAAATATTGGAAATAAAGATAACAACGAAATTAAACGCGTAGAAGGAGAAAAACTATGGGACTATTTGGAGCATTATTTACAGGCGTGTCGGCACTGACAGCGCAATCTCAAAATACTGCGATCATTTCTAATAATATCGCAAATATAAATACAACGGGATTTAAACGCTCTGAATCATCGTTTTTCTCTCTTGTAACGACACAGGGCAATACCAGTCGCTATTCCCCTGGTACGGTTACTGCCAACCGCATACAGCGCGTGACACAGCAAGGTCCTATTACTCAATCATCTTCAAGCACTGATGCCTCTATTTCAGGTAATGGTTTTTTTGCAGTTAAACGCGATAGTGATGATTCAGCATTAACCGAATTTCTATACACTAGAAATGGACAATTTAGTGAAGATGCTCAAGGTTTTTTAAAAAACTCTGCTGGTTTTTTCCTTTATGGCTGGCCAATAGATCAATCTGGAAATCTTCCTGCAAACCAAGGGGATTTGGAATCCCTTGTACCTATTGATGTAGCTTTCCTTGGTGGACTTACCCGCCCCACTAACACAGCTGAGCTATCAGTAAACTTAGATTCGGCTGAAACAGATGTTGTATTGCAATCTCTTGCCACTACCCCTGCTGATTTTACTCGTGGTTTAACAGTATTCGATACATTAGGTAATCCGCAAAATATGACTTTTGAATTTACAAAGACGTTTGGACCTCAAGCAACACATATAAGCACCAGAACAACTCTGACATCAACAGATGAAATGGTTAATGACCTAGGTCTTACTGCGGGCGATCAGTTCACAATTTCAGTTGATGGCGGAGCAGCAAGAACATACCAAATCAGTGCAACTGATGGCGCGGCGCCACCGGCTGGTGTTGATGTTATGGTTTTTGATATTGGTGATATTATTGATGACATAAATACAAATGTGGCCAATCTAACAGCTTTCCTCGGTAATGCAGGAGAAATAGTAATTCAAAATGACAATTTTGTATTAGGCACTGAAGATTTCACACTAGCAGAAGTAGGAGCGGGAACAGCTCTATCATCTCTTGGTTTTACACCAGGAACATATACATCTGATAATCTTAGCTCTGGCACATATTCAAACGGTTTACCTAGCGATACACCGCCATATAGCACCGGTGATTTTCCTACAATCCAATTCCTACCAGGAGCCCCCTCATACAACCCGCGCGGCTGGTGGGAAGTTACAATTCGTGACCCTAGCAATAACACACTTACGACCGGACTAATAAACTTCAATGGTGATGGTACGATAAATGCCAGTCCTGATATAGATGGTAAAATAAATATAGAGCTTAATCAAATAAACTGGAACAATGGATCAGAATTACAGAATATATTGGTTGATATTGAGCGTTTTTCCCAATTTTCAAGTGATTATACAGTTTTGTTCTCCGATCAAGATGGCGCTGAACTAGGATTAAGAACGGGCATAAATATAGATAGAGATGGTCAAGTCATTGCCCAATTTTCTAATGGAGCCAGCGCAACCCTATATAAACTTCCACTTGTTACATTTGCTAATGCCAATGGATTAGCAGAGGTTTCAGGAACTGCATATACAGAAACTGAGGATTCTGGTGAAGATAATTTACGTGAAGCAGGAAGTGGCGGAGCTGGATTTATTGAGCCCTCAACCCTTGAGAACTCAAATGTTGATTTAGCCGATGAATTCGCTTTGCTAATTGTAGCACAACGCGCCTACTCTGCAGGAACAAAAGTTATAAATACAGTTGACCAAATGACGCAAGAGCTATTGCAGCTAAGGTAAGTTTTATAAGATAAGTTTTAAAGGATATTGGGTTTTAGGAACGCTACCCGCAACCCTAACCCCTAAAGCCCAGTATCCGAATATTGTGGGTCTTTCATACAGAAGTATTAGTTAGATTCACAATTCTTGACGCACCAGTAAATATTGCAAGAAAAGCAATAAGCTGGTGCGTCCTTTTTTTGTTTCATGACCTATAATGTTTGTAACTACACACAATAATTTTATCGATATTTCAATTTTATTTAACTTTTTATTAATTATTATGATATTATGATGTTGTATGAAACTGAAATAGGATTTTTCAGTACTACAACCTAGGAAAGGAACTATACTATGTCTTCAGATATCGTGTTGACGTCTGCTTTGAGAAGCAACTTATTATCACTACAAAATACCCAACGACTTATTGACCAAACGCAGTTGCGATTGGCTACTGGTTTGCGTGTTAACTCAGCTTTGGACAATCCGTCCAACTTTTTTGCAGCGCAAAGCCTTGATAACCGCGCAAGTGATTTGACAAGACTTCTTGATGGTATTTCACAATCTATTAGAACAATTGAAGAAGCCGATAATGGTATTA
>JALTAZ010000155.1 GCA_027075555.1 Micavibrio sp. | reverse complement strand
CCAATAGATAATAAATCATCATGGATCTTGCGATAGCCATAAATACAGCCACTTTCAAGCCATAACTGCTTAATGATAGCCGTTAAACGTATATTATCTTTTACCCAACGATATAATGTCTTCGCACTCATGCCAAGACGAGATGATACCTCAGGAACACTATAGCCTCGATTTATTACTTGCGATATTGCATCTTTTTTAAACTCATCTGTGTATTTTATATTCTTTGCCATTGTAGACTCCTTGTAAGTTTTTTTACCTTACAAACCGTCTAATTTCCATGGGGCTATTCAGTCACTATTATCTCGTACATAAATATATGCACGCCCTATCCCGTATTTTAATGATTTCTCAAAGTAATCTATTTGCAATCAAATATACTTTCATTAATGTGCTTATAGCCAAATTGGATGGTTTTCCCAATTCTCAGGCATTCCCATAGCTATTCTCCATTTATCTTCGGTGGCTATAGGCTCTAGTAAAGTATTGCATTGTCTATGCCATTCATCACCGTTTTTAGTGGTTTTTAGAAGAGAGCGCAGTATGAGCAATATATAGAATAAACGATCTTTGCGGGGCGTTATAGGAGAATTCCAATTTACATCTGAAACGTTTTCTGGCTGTATAGATAGTTCTCTATTCCATAAGCGCCCATGGTGCGTACAGATATTTTGTATGTAGGTCAATGTACGCATCCAATCACTCAGGCGATTGTAATGAAGTCCTAATTTTGAAGAAATTGATCTTTTATCACTGTTTGTAAGCCCGTTATATGCAACGGATAAACTACCTAGCGTCATTACTTCTGTTAGCATCCATATAGGCAATGTTGGAAAACCGTCATAGTTTGTTCTGTAGTGTGTGATAAAGGAATCACTAGAACGCTTAATTTCTTGTTCGAGTCTATTAAGCCAATCCCTATGCCTAAAGCTTGCTCGAAAATTAGACGCATCTGTGTGACCAAAAGCTCCATATTCATGCCCTAGATGATACGTCATAAGTGTTCTTATATGAATTTCAACCCTTTCTATCGCATCAATTAAAAGTAGGCGTAAATGACGATCAAATTCATATAGCTTTATGATGTCATTAAAATTAGCATCTTCAATAAATTCACTTTGTATGATGCCGTTGTTATCTCTTACTCGAAATGGATACCAGTAAGCACTGAGGCGGTAATAGCTTATAGTGCTAAGTTGTGCCAACGCTTCTTGGTCATCATTTACTATAAGCCCTCGTTCTTTAAGAAGTTTAAGTTGTTCTTCAAATGTGAGGGCTGGTTTTTGGTAAGGCTCTGTCATTTTATAATTCCTAAATATCGAGCCAGAATCTGGACAAGAAAAAGCCACCGACGTTGCGCATTGTGAAGAGGCGTGGTGGCTATGTTGATATCAGTATAGCAATAAGTTGTTATATATTTCAAGATAAAAATGACATATGACCTTAATTATGTTGGTTTGTTTATAAGCTTACTAGCGTTTTCATTATCCTAAAAATTGGTATTAAACCTCCGCCTTCAGGCGGAAAGAGGCTTTAGCCGTCTGCCTCATAGTATATCTCCTCCTATGATTAGTTTCAAGTTGAAAGTTTTGTAAAAGTTGTAAAATCTTCGAACACCCAGTTATTTTTGAGGGTGTGGAAGATGGTGTTGAGCA
>JALTAZ010000154.1 GCA_027075555.1 Micavibrio sp. | reverse complement strand
ATTATATAGTAAAAACAATGACTTCTATTCTTTACTGCTCTTTAAATAAGAGTATAATATTGTTCCCATAAACAGCCCTCCATTTAAAGCTAAAACTAAAATCAATATAGTTTCTAACATTGTCTCTCTCCCCACACACAAATTGATCTCAATGTTTTTTATAATTCAATAAATACCACCGTATTTCGTAAAATACAAGAAAATTTTATATTATTTTATAATGGGTTATATGTATGTGAATATATATAAGCATTAATGAATATAAAATGGTTTATTTGAGGTGCATATTTTATGCACCCTTTTGATTGTGCATTGTCCCTAAAATTCTATTAACGGTATATACATGATTTTTGTGCATTTTAATCCACAGGGGGTGATGGTGATTAATATTAAAAATCGTTTATTTATTAGGATATTAGGGCGTGTTCTTATTGACTACCCATGTGTTACCATGATATCCCATATATACCCATGTTTTCCCATTTGCTGGCTATTAAGCCACATCTGGTTGTTTGCTGGCTGGGGGTGTTAGGTGCTTTAAAAGGGGCGTTATGGCTTTATTTTTATCTAGATTTACCAATAAAGTTGATAAGAAAGGGCGGGTTTCTGTGCCTGCGCCTTTTCGCTCGGCTCTTGGTGATCAAATTGATAAGGGTATAGTTTTATTTCGTTCTAACCAACATAACTGCCTTGAAGGATTTGATTGGGCAAAAATGGAAGAGATTAGCGAGCGCATGGATCATTATGATTTATTTTCAGAGCAGCAAGATGATCTTGCCACCACAATTTTTGGTGAAAGCGTGCAGCTTTTTTGTGACGGAGAAGGGCGAGTTGTACTTCCTGCTGATTTAATGGAGGTCGCTAATATAACGGACTACGCCACTTTTGTTGGGCTAGGTCGTAAATTTCAGATTTGGAATCCAGAGCTTTTTACACGCCGTAAAGATCAGGCTAGAGCGGCAGTTCAAGATCAGAAGCTGACTATCCCCAAATGTGGAGGGCAGTAATGGGCGCATTATTTTGTGATAGATATTATAGTCAAAATCATTATCCGGTAATGTTGCCAGAGGTTTTAGATGCTTTGTCGCCAAAAGATGGCGGGGTATATGTTGATGGCACTTTTGGTGCAGGTGGATATTCTAGGGCTATATTAGATATGGCAGATTGCATGGTTTATGCAATTGATAGAGACCCTGATGCAATTGATAGAGCTTGTTTAGTGAAAGAAGAATATGGCTCACGTTTTAAATTCTTGAGTGGTTGTTTTGGTGATGTGGGTATGTTGCTAAGTGATGCGGGGGTAGATTGCGTTGATGGCTTTGTTTTGGATGTAGGTGTATCTTCCATGCAAATAGATCAGTTAGAGCGCGGTTTTTCGTTTCGTTTTGATGGTTTGCTTGATATGCGTATGGATAATAGTAGCGACGTGCAAACTGCGGCGGATATAGTTAATAATTATGATGCTAAGGATTTGGCAAATATTATATATGAATATGGGCAAGAGCGCCTATCACGCCGCATTGCAAAGGCAATAGTTTCTAGGCGTAATGAAAAGGAATTTAAGACAACTGGTGATCTTGCCGAAGTTGTACGCTCTATTGTTCCTAAGAAGCCTAATGATAAGATTGATCCTGCTACACGAACTTTTCAGGCATTACGCATTGCAGTTAATGATGAATTAGGCGAGCTTGATCGTGCTTTATCGGCTTCTGAGGATATATTGACCGATGGTGGCAGGCTTGTTGTGGTAAGCTTTCATTCACTTGAAGATCGGCGGGTAAAGAATTTTTTGAGGGATAAGTCAGGTAGTGTTGATAAAGGTTCACGTCATTTACCTGTTCAGTGCTATGAAAAAGATCCTGCAATATTTGAACTCCCTATGCGTAATAAGGCAATAAAGCCATCGAAAGAAGAGGTTGAGGAAAACCCACGCTCACGTTCTGCTCGTCTTCGCTATGCGATAAAATTGCCGTGCTCTGTTAAAGGAGGTAATCAAATATGATTAGATCTTTTTTGAAATATTTTATTGTATTTGCGCTATTAGTTTTGAGTGGTTGGAATTTGATGAGTGTCAGCCATAAGGTGCAAAAGCTAGAACGTGATATAGCGTTATATGACAGTAAGATAGCAAAAGAGCATGAAAAGATTAGGGTTTTGAAATCCGAGTGGGCTTATTTGAACAATCCTGAAAGGCTAGAAGCTATAGCATCTTTGATTATAGGGTTAGATAAAACTAAAAGCAATGCAGTAATATCTAATATTGATAATATAACCGGAAATGTATTTTACAATGAGGTAGGAGGTGATTTTACCTCTGGAAGTGAATTATCCTCTTCCGTTCCTGTTTCTTATATCCATATGGAAAAAGAAGGAGGACAGCAATAATGTGGCATCATGCAAGATGTAATATGGCTGTAATTGATGGTGATCGTCGTTGCGCGGCTTCTATGATGAAAAACCGTTTATCTATTTTGAGTGTGTTTTTTATATCTGCATATTTGTTAATTGCTGTTCGTTTGTTGGATCTTGGTGTTGTGCAAGGGCTTGATTTTCGCGCTGATGGTATATCTGATGTGGGCGCGCAGAGTGTATCAGTAAAGGAAATAACGCCGCGTCGTGGTGATGTGTATGATCGCAATGGTTTTCTTGTAGCGACAAGCTTAAAAACGCCGTCATTATTTGTTGATCCATATCTTGTTCTTGATGCAAATGCATTAAGTGAATCTTTGTCAAAGGTTTTACCTGATTTTGACAAAGAAAAATCCATAAAGATTATGAGCGCAAAAAACCGCTTTGGTTGGTTGGCTTATGATATTACACCCAAACAACAGCAAGCAATTTTAGAAATTGGTGATCCATCACTTGGCTTTAAATATAATTACAAGCGTATATATCCTCAAGGATCATTATTTGCGCATCTAGTTGGTTATACTGATCGAGATGGTCTTGGATTGTCGGGGGTTGAGCGTGGTTTTGATGATGTTTTAGCGCGTGGTGATGATGTGAGTTTATCATTAGATTTGCGTTTACAGCATGCAGTAAAGCGCGAAGTATCTAAAGCAATCGCTGATTTTAATGCTAAGGCAGGAGTTGGTGTTATTCTCGACGCTAAAACAGGTGAGCTTCTCGCGGGAGTGTCTTTGCCAGATTTTGACCTTAATGCAGTTTCTGATGCAAAAAATAATCAGAAATTTAACCGCTTAACTCTTGGTGTTTATGAGCTTGGATCAATATTTAAAATTTTTTCTACTGCGGCGTTGCTAGAGTTTAAAAAAGTGAGTATGGGAAGGACTTTCGATGCGCGTAAGCCTATTAAGGTAGGGTGGTTTACAATTAGTGATTATCACGCACAAGGGCGGTTTCTAACGGTAGCAGAGGTGTTTATGTATTCTTCAAATATAGGTACTGCTCTTATGGCGAAAATGATTGGTGGTAGGGCTCTTAAGGCTTTTTACAAAGATTTGGGGCTGTTAGATAGGTTGCGTTTTGATATTAAGGAGATAGGGCGCCCCATTATACCTAAGCAAGATATCTGGCGTGAAGATAGTGCGATGACCATATCTTATGGTCATGGCATATCGGTTAGCCCATTGCAAATGAGCGTGGCTGTGGCCTCTATTGTAAATGGTGGAATTGCGCTTCAGCCAACATTGATTAAGAAAGAGGAGGGGTACCGCCCTAAAAGCGAAGTGCGCGTAATATCTGAAAAAACATCACTGAAAATGCGTAAATTGCTAAGGCTTGCTGTTAATAAGGGTACGGGTAAAAATGCTAATTTAGAAGGCATTGCGATTGGCGGAAAGACAGGTACGGCAGATAAAAGTGTTAATGGGCGTTATCGTAGGGATAAACGTATATCTTCTTTTGTTGGTGCATTTCCAATTCATGATCCTGAGTATATAGTCATGGTCATGATTGATGAGCCAAAGGGTAACAAAAGTAGTAATGGATATGCTACTGCGGGGTGGGTGGCTGCTCCTGCGGTTAAGCGCATTGTAAATTCTATGGTTTCAATCCTGGGAATACCAACGGATAAATATAATCCTGCTAGTGATATATCGCTTGATCTTATGCCTTATGTCCATGATAAGAACAAACGCCGTAAAAGGGGGAAAACTCTTGCCTCATACCAATAGCGCGCAATTACTTGGAATTGATCTAGCCACTCTTAACGGGGTTACGCAAGATAGCCGCTTTGTTGGCGCAGGGTTTTTGTTTGCGGCTTTAGGCGATGGCCGTAACAATGATGGGCGCAAATACATAAGAGAAGCAATAGACAGTGGCGCTAAGGTTATATTAAGTGATAAAAGTGTTACGGCTGATATGGTTAAAGGTGCAAACCTTGTAACTTCTGATAATCCGCGTCGTGATTTTTCACATATAGTTGCTGAATATTATGCAAAGCAGCCTTCAGAAATAGTCGCGGTAACAGGAACAAATGGTAAAAGCTCGGTCGTGCATTTCACTAATCAATTATGGTCGGCAATAGGTGAGGATTCTACCTATATTGGAACATTAAATAATTTTCTCACTACACCTGATCCTGTATCTTTATTTTCTTTGTTATCGCAAATGTTTGATGATGGTATATCGCATGTCGCAATAGAGGCCTCTAGCCATGGATTATCGCAATATAGATTAGATGGTGCAGATATAAATGTAGCGGCCTTTACAAATTTCACTCAAGATCACCTTGATTACCATACAGATATGGAAAATTACCTGTCAGCAAAATTACGTTTATTTGAGGAATTACTGCCTGTTAACGGCGTAGCGGTATTAAACGCCGATGTTCCAGAATTTCATGATATTTCAGGGATTTGTAAAATTCGTGGGATAAGGGTTTTATCTTATGGGCACAATGGCAGTGATATTGTCTTGCAAGAATGTATGGCAAATGGTGTTAAGCAAGATGTAACGCTGCAAGTTGAGGGGCGGATATTTGATTTATCAATCCCCTTAGTTGGAGAGTTCCAAATAATGAATTTGCTATGTGCACTTGGCTGTGTCATAGCATCATCTATAAATGATGAGCGCCGCATAAATAAGTTGATAGATGCCATGCCTAAAATTTCACCTGTTTTAGGGCGTTTGCAGCATATAAGCGATAAAACAGGTGATTATCACGGATATGTCGATTATGCACATACGCCAGATGCGCTTAGAACTGTTTTAAAGGCGCTGCGTAATCATACTAAGGGGCGTTTAATTTGTTTATTTGGATGTGGCGGTGATCGTGATAAGTCTAAAAGAGCGCTTATGGGGCAAATTGCATCGCGCCTATCTGATGTGGTTATTATCACAGATGATAATCCAAGGGGAGAAAATCCTTCGCAAATAAGGCAAGAAATTGTGGAAGGAATTGCCTGTGAATCAAAAAATATTATTGTTGTGGACGATCGTAAAAAAGCGATTCTTAAGGGCGTGCAATTGATGAATAAAGAGGATATTTTGCTTGTTGCTGGTAAGGGGCATGAACAAGGGCAAGTTATTGGCGGGGAGGTTATTCCTTTTGATGATGCACAGGAATTGCTGAACGCGTTTCTAACTAATTCAACCAGTCACAGTTCTTGTGGCAGGTAATTTAAACTAAAATTTTAAAGAGTAGCAACTTTTGAGGGTAGAGTATTTATGATTGAAGATAACCGTTATTTCTGGTCACATTTAAAAACGCGTTCAGTAACTGTAAGGGTGCAGCCTAAAAAAAGCTCTACTGGTGTAATATTTCGCGTGGGTAATATGATTGATATAGGTAGAAATGGACAGCACATGGTTATGTTAAATCATGTGGATTACCCTAAAACATATAATATTCATCAAAGTGGCGGTGATGTTGCCATTCCATTTCGTATGGGCAATTATAATTTTGTTTATACTTCCTTGCGTAAACCAGAAATTCGTAATATCAACTCCTTATTGAGCTGTTTATACAAAGATGGAGAGGTAGAAAAAATTGTTCCTGATGTTTTATGTCCTGGCGATTTGCTTGTTTTTAAGCAAGAAAGAGGAAGTTTGAAAATAAAAATGGTCGAAGCTCTGCGTGTTGTGGAGCATCATGTAAAGAAAATGAAGATGGCAGGATATGCTCTATAATTTATTCGCTGATAATGCGGCTTTTTTTGATTTATTTCGTTCAATCACATTTCGTACTGGGGGGGCGATTGTTACTTCTCTTGTGATTTGCTTTTTAATAGCACCACAGATGATACGCTGGCTTAAAGCCAAGCAAAAAGAGGGGCAGCCAATTCGTGAGGACGGGCCAGAAAGCCATTTTAAAAAAATAGGAACGCCTACAATGGGTGGGCTTATGATTTTAATATCAGTTAGTATAAGCACGCTTTTATGGTCTGATCTTACAAATATTTATGTTTGGTATGTATTACTGATTATGCTAGGTTACGGGCTAATTGGTTTTACTGATGATTACCTTAAACTTACCAAGCGCAATACTAAAGGATTATCAGGTAAGGTAAAGATTTTGGGGCAGTTGTTTTTTGGAACTATTGCCACTATTGGAATTATGCACGCTTTGCCTGATAATTTAAGTACGCAAGTCGCACCACCATTTTTCAAAGATGTTTTAATCAATTTATCGTGGTTTTTCTTGCCTTGGTCATTGATTGTTATTATTGGTGCATCTAATGCGGTTAATTTAACAGATGGTCTTGATGGTCTAGCGATTGTTCCAGTGGCGATTGCTGCGGGTTGCTTCGGGTTGATTGCCTATCTTGTAGGGCGAGTTGATTATTCTGAATATCTATATTTACATCATGTTCCTGGAACAGCAGAACTTGCGATAATTTGCGGTGCGCTTATTGGCGGGGCTATGGGGTTTTTGTGGTATAATGCACCGCCCGCAGCAATATTTATGGGAGATACCGGATCGTTGGCTATGGGCGGTTTACTTGGTGTTATTTCAGTAATTACCAAGCATGAGATTGTTCTTGCAGTAATTGGCGGTTTATTTGTTTTAGAAACTGTATCTGTAATTATTCAGGTTGTTTCATTCAAACTTACAGGCAAGAGGGTATTTGCTATGGCTCCCTTGCATCATCATTTTGAGAAAAAAGGATGGTCAGAATCCACTATAGTTATACGTTTTTGGATTATTGCTGTAATTTTAGCTTTGGTTGGACTTGCGACGCTTAAACTGCGATAATGCATTCCGTTTTTCTAAATGCGAATCAAATTGGCAGGGGGTAAGCGATCCTATGAGCAAGGTTAAGTCTTTTGTAAAAACTTTAAGCGATAAGCCTGTTCTTGTTTATGGTCTAGGAAAATCCGGCAATGCTTGCGTTAATGCTTTAAGTAAGGCTGGTGCTAATATTGTTATTGGTGATGATGAGTTTGATAATATAAATAAATTTTCTGGCCGCAAGAATGTATCTGCGCTGGATTTATATTCTCAAGATTTTGGTAAATTTGCGTTTCTCCTGCTTTCTCCTGGTATTCCTCTTACGCACCCTGAGCCTCATGACGTAGTTAAAAAGGCCAAAGAAGCAGGTCTTGAAATTATATGTGATATAGAACTGTTTAGCCGTATATATCCTGATATAAAAACCATTGGAATAACAGGCACTAATGGTAAATCCACTACATCTGCTTTGGTAGTGCATATATTAAAACAATCAGGGGAAAGGGCTGTGCTTGGCGGTAATATCGGTACAGCGGTGTTCGATATTGAAGTTGAAAAGGATATGCCAGAATGGTTAGTTTTGGAAATATCATCATTTCAAATTGATCTATGCCCAGTATTTCGCCCTGATATCGCAGTTATAATTAATATAACGCCCGATCATCTTGATCGTCACGGCAATATGGAGCATTACACCGATGTCAAAGAGCGTTTAATAGAGCTTGGTTCTTTAAATTCTGATGATGCATATGCAATTATTTGTAGTGATGATGAGTATACTCTTCGTATTTATGAGCGCGCTAAAGATATAAATCTTCGCGAAATCACAGAAGTTTCAACAAAAAAGAGATTAGACAATGGGGTTTATGTAAAAGATGCAATTTTGCTTGATACGACAGATGGAGAAGTAAAAACTATAGTAGATTTATCAAAATTTCCATCTTTAAAAGGGCAGCATAATTACCAAAACTCTGCATGTGCTTATGCAGCGGCAAAAAATGCAGGCATTGAAACGGCAGATATATTAGAAGGGTTTGAAAGTTTCCCAGGGTTAAATCATAGGCAATTTCTAGTGCGTACAATCAATGGTGTTGGCTATATAAATGACAGTAAAGCAACTAACGCCGCGTCGGCTGCTATGGCATTAGGGGCACAGAATAATGTATATTGGATAGTTGGCGGCCGTAAGAAAAAAACCGGACTTGATGGATTAGAAGGTTTTTTCCCTCAGATTAAGCACGCATTCTTGATTGGCGAATCTACAGAAGACCTTGCCGATTGGTTTGATAAATATGGCATGGAATATACGCGTTGTTTTACATTAGAAAATGCAGTTGTTAAAGCTCATAATATGGCTCAGGGAAATCGTGGGCAACCAGGGGGTACAGGAGTAGTATTACTTTCACCAGCTTGCGCCTCTTTTGATCAATATGATTCCTTTGAGCATAGAGGTAATCATTTTACTGAAATTGTTAATGCTTTAGATGAATAATAAGCGGAGTTAAAGCCTTAATAAATGTTAGATACTGCAAATATAGAATCAAATCAGCCCAAAGCCTTCTCACGTACAGATCAGTCTTTTTTAGGGGCTTGGTGGTGGACGGTTGATCGTACAATGCTAGCTTGCATTTTGATTTTAATGCTATTTGGAGTGGCTCTAGTTGCTACGGCTAGCCCCGCTGTCGCAAGTAGGATTGGCGCAAGTGATTATCATTTTTTAAAAAAACATATAATTTTTCTAATTCCTTCCATATTCTTACTTATAGGGGGATCGTTTTTATCGCCTAAACAAGTTTGGCGCCTTTCAAGTTTGGTGCTTTTGGGTTCTATAATAATGATGTTTATGGTTATATTTTTTGGTGATGAGATAAAAGGTGCAAGGCGTTGGATTTCTTTGTTTGGCTTTTCAATACAGCCAAGCGAGTTTATAAAGCCTAGCTTTGCTGTAGTTGCCGCGTGGCTTGTTGCCTTGCATAAAAACTCTATACCCAAAACAAAAAAAACTAAATCGCATGAACATAATTTTCTATCTATTAATTGTTATCATGTGGCGATAGCTTTATATGTATTTCTAATAACGCTACTTATCATGCAGCCAGATTTTGGAATGTCTATTGTGGTAACGGTTGTTGCTTGTGTACAATTATTTCTTGCAGGTGTGCGTTTTCGTTATTTGGCATTATTGCTTGGTCTAGGTGCGCTTGGAATTGCAGCAGCTTACGCAGTATTTAGTCATGTCCGCAGTCGAATAGATAGATTTTTAAGCCCTGAAATTGGGGATAATTATCAGGTAGAGCGTTCACTTGATGCGGTTCGTCAAGGTGGGTTTGCAGGCGTTGGACCAGGTCAAGGTGTTGAAAAACTTAATTTACCAGATGCTCATGCGGATTTTATTTTCTCGGTTTTAGTTGAGGAGATGGGGGTTTTATTCGCTTTTGCTATGATGGGGTTATTTATATTTATATTGTTGCGCGGGTTTAAAAGATTGCAAGATACGCAAGATATTTTTTCTGTAATTGCTACAGGTGGCCTGCTTTCTATGTTTGGGTTTCAATCGTTGGTACATATGGGCTCTGCTGTGAACTTACTGCCGGCAAAGGGTATGACACTTCCCTTTATTAGCTATGGCGGGTCTTCTATGCTTTCCATGTCATTGGCTATGGGGTTTATACTTGCACTAACGCGCCAGAAAAAGCGTTCTTCTATTGCAAAAAGTAGCTTATCAATGCGCCGTAGCAGTGCTTCACACAAAAAGGGAGAAGGGGGGTGAATGGCTAGAATATTGTTAAGCGCTGGTGGCACTGGCGGTCATATGAGCCCCGCGGCTGCTCTTGCTAAGGAGCTACAAAAAAGGGGGCATGAAATAGATCTTGCCACCGATTATCGCGGGGAAAAATACGTAAATATGTTTCCTGATGATATGCCTGTTCATATCATAAAGTCAGGTACATCTGGCACGGGGATTACAGGCAAAATAAAAGGTGGAATAAATCTGGCTCAAGGTATAATTATACAAGGGTTTTCACTAATTGGTAGAGTAAAGCCTAATATGGTGGTTGGCTTTGGCGGCTATCCCAGTGTGCCTGCGGTATTTGCCGCGCAAATGCGAAGGATTCCAACAGGTTTGCATGAGCAAAATGCTATAGTTGGTAAGGCTAATAAATTTTTATTATCAAAGGCACATTTTATCGCTCTATCATTGCCTTCTCAAGAAGATATTAAGGGTGTTATTAAATATAAGATGGAGGTTACTGGCAATCCCGTACGATCTGAGATTATAGCTATTAAAGATGCTAATTACCCTAAATTTACAAATGATTCTGATTTGAATATTTTTGTTATGGGCGGATCTCTTGGGGCAAAAGTTTTTAGTGACGTTTTGCCAAAGGCTATTTCATCTTTGCCTTGTAAGTTAAAAAAACGCGTTAAAATTGTTCAACAATGCCGTGAAGCGGATATAAAGCAGGTAAGAAGCGCTTATGATAAGGCGGGTATAGAAGATGCCAAACTTGCACCATTTTTCGATGATGTAGCAAGGTATATGGCAAACTCTCATTTATTTATCGGACGTTCAGGAGCAAGCACAGTTGCGGAAATGAGCATTGCAGGGTTGCCTTCAATATATGTTCCCTATCCACATCATAAAGATCAGCAGCAGCTTAAAAATGCCATTGGAGTTGCTGATAAGGGCGGGGCGTGGGTAATTCCACAAGATGAATTTACTCCAACTATTCTTTGTAAGAATATTGAAGGATTTTTTGAAAACCCTAAAATATTGTCACAAGCTGCTATGCGTGCTAAAGAATGCGGCTTGCCTGACGCGGCGCAAAGGCTAGCTGATTTGGCTTTGAGATATATTTGAAAGGTATGTTTATGAGAATTATGTCACCTGATATAGGAACGCTGCATTTTATAGGTATTGGCGGGATTGGTATGAGCGGTATAGCCACCTTACTTGTTTCACTTGGATATAATGTTCAAGGTTCTGATGTAGCAAACAGCAATAATGTATCTAGACTGCAAGGGCAGGGAGTAGCCGTTCATATTGGTCACGATCCAGAGCATATCAAAAACCAAAATGGTGATTTGCCTGTGGCTGTTATTGTATCTTCTGCTATTTCTAGTGATAATCCAGAGCTTATAGCCGCAAGAGAAGCTAAAATTCCAGTGGTGCAGCGTGCGGAGATGTTAGCTGAGCTTATGCGCTTAAAATCGGCTGTGGCTGTAGGCGGAACGCATGGCAAAACCACTACAACCTCTATGGTTGGGCAGATATTAGATAGCGCAGGTTTTGATCCTACAGTCGTTAATGGCGGCATTGTCAATGCTTATGGTACTAACACACGCTTTGGTCAATCAGATTGGATGGTAGTTGAAGCCGATGAGAGCGATGGCAGTTTTATACGCCTTCCTGCAACAGTTGCCGTAGTTACTAATATTGATCCTGAACACATGGATTATTATGGATCATTTGAAAATGTCAAGGATGCTTATAGGCGTTTTGTACTTAATTTGCCATTTCATGGCTATGCGCTACTTTGTATTGATCATCCCGAAGTTCAGAGCCTTGCAGCGCAAGTATCAGATCGCAAGGTCATAACCTATGGCTTTAATCCTCAGGCTGATATTAGAGCTGATAATGTACGTAGCCAAGCAGATGGAAGCAGGTTTGATGTTACCTTTGCTCCTTGGCTAAATGATGATGGTAATGCCTTAATTATAAAAGATATTCACCTTTCCATGCTTGGGCGGCATAATGTTCAAAATTCGCTGGTTGCACTTGGAGTGGCAAAAGAGATGGGCGTAAGTGTTAAAACCATGAAAAAGGCTTTGGCAAGTTTTGGTGGTGTTAAGCGTCGCTTTACAAAAACTGGTGAGGTTGGCGGAATTACGATTATTGATGATTACGCGCACCACCCCGTGGAAATTGATGTGGTGCTTAAAACAGCACGTAGCGCGGTAAAGCAAAGTGGCGGGCAAGTGATTGCCGTAATGCAGCCTCATCGCTATAGCCGCCTTAATGATTTATATAAGGAGTTCTGCTGTTGTTTTAACGATGCTGATCACGTGATTATTGCAGATGTTTATGAAGCAGGCGAATCTCCGATTGAAGGGGTTAATAAAGCCTATTTGGTACAGGGGTTAAAAGAGCATGGTCATCGCTCTGCACAAAGTTTGCCTGAAATATCGGATCTGCCGCGCATGATTGCAGAGCTAGCAAATCCAGATGATTATGTTGTTATAATGGGAGCGGGCAATAACACCGCTTGGGCACATGATTTGCCCGATAAATTAACAGCAGAACTTGAAAAGTTAAAGCGAGATGTAGCGTGAATATGCCCATAAAAAAGCCTTACGAAATAGATATTTACCAATTTGATGGAGAGTTTACAAAAAATGCTCCCTTGGGCAAGAGGAGTTGGTTTCGCTGTGGTGGAAATGCGGATATTTTATTCGAGCCCGATAGTCAGGATGATCTTGCTCTATTTTTAAAATATTACCCCGCTGATGAGCCATTAACTGTGCTTGGGTCTATGGCGAATGTGATTGTGCGCGATGGAGGGGTGCGTGGCTGCGTTATTCAGCTTGGCA
Source organism: Micavibrio sp. (assembly GCA_027075555.1). Lineage (GTDB taxonomy): Bacteria > Pseudomonadota > Alphaproteobacteria > Micavibrionales > Micavibrionaceae > UBA1672. The sequence goes on along the minus strand of JALTAZ010000154.1, from coordinate 12,953 downwards.
AGCCATTTGCAGAAATTCAGGTGATGGGGGCTAAGATTTTAGCAGGCGCAGGCGCGCTTAATGGCTCGGTTGCAGCAGCGGCGGCAAAGGCGGGAATTGGCGGGCTAGAATTCCTGTCAGGAATCCCTGGAACGATTGGCGGAGCGCTGCGTATGAATGCAGGTGCTTATGGAACAGAGGTTAAAGATGTTCTTATTGGGGCTATGGCTTTAGCGCGAGATGGTGGGTTTTTGCCACTTATGCCAGAGGATATGAAAATGTCTTACCGTCGTTGCGATCTGCAAGAAGAAGCAATATTCATTGGTGCCGTATTTCAAGGGAAAATAGAGGATAAAGCAGAGGTCAAAAAACGCTTAAAGGAAATTAAAGCCATGCGCCGTAAAACTCAACCAATATCAGAAAAAACAGGTGGCTCAACTTTTGCTAATCCGTCGCTTGAGGTGCTTAAAAAAGCGGGATTAGATAAAGGCACAAAAGCATGGCAATTAGTAGAGCGCGCAGGCGGGAGAGAGCTTCAAATTGGTGGAGCTCGCATGAGTGATAAGCATCTTAATTTTATGATAAATACAGGAAAAGCAACGGCCACTGATTTAGAAAATTTGGGAGATGAGCTTATAAAACGCGTACTTGATGATAGCGGGGTGGAGCTACAATGGGAGATTAGACGCATTGGCGAAAAGTTGTAAAACGGTCATATCTTAACAATGTTTCACGTGGAACATATACAGAACATTGATAATATTAAGTTCTTGGCAAACTAATGCAACACATTGTTTTTTTTACAAAAGCTTATATAGATTAAAAGCTTATATAGATTGTAAGTAGAAAATCTATGCAGTTTTTATATTTGATAAGAATATATCAACCTCATTACGTAACTTTTCAGTTCTTAAAATGGTTCCTTTTGTAACCTTTTTAAGGTTTTCTGCTGAAAATTTGGTTTCAGAAGATAATTCTTTAATTTCAGAAGCTATATCCCTAACCTTATTTGTGCTGTTTGAAGCACCTTGAGTGTTATGAACGATCTCATTCATTGCAACAGATTGTTCTTCCATCGCTGCGGCTGTGCCTGTTGAAATTTCATCGATTTTCTTAATAATATCCGAAACTTTAGAAATGGCATTAGTGGTTTTTTCCGCTGCCATTTGGGTTGCAACAACCTGAGATTCAATTTCCTCTGTTGCCTGTGCTGTTTGATTAGCCAGAGCTTTTACTTCAGATGCAACTACAGCAAATCCTTTGCCTGCCTCTCCTGCTCTTGCTGCCTCAATAGTGGCATTTAGGGCTAATAAGTTAGTTTGCTCTGCTATATCCTTAATCATACTAACAACCTCACCAATTTTGTCTGAGCTCGCTTTCAACCCTAAAATAGCGCCGTCAACCTCATTAGTTTTATCTACGGCCTCATTTGTAATATCAGAGGATGTGGTGATATGAGATAAAATTTCTTTAATTGTTACAGATAATTCTTCAGAAGCTGTGACAACTGCGCTCACGTTGTTAGAAGCGGTGTCAGAAGATAATAACAAAGATTTTGCTTGTTCATCTCCTGAACTAGATACTTTAATCAATTCATCTGAAACGCTGGATAGATTTTTCATATCATCTGACAGACTGTATAAAAACTTTACTATATTTTCATTAAAACTGTCAGTTAAATCCGTTAAGCGCTTTGCAAAATCATTTTGTGCTTGTTCAAAAGACTTGGCTGCTGAGTTAATATTTTTGGTGCCGTTAAGAAGGCTTCCATGCATACCAGCTTCTAAAATACGGCGAAAATATTTACCATTTTCAACACATAACATAACCGCCGTTGCTTCACGTACAAAAGCGTCAATATAATCAATTGCATTATTAGTTGATTTTTGTAATAACCCTATATTTCCTTTTTCTCTGATGTTTAAAATTCTAACCTCAAAGTCACCATCTTTAAGACGTTGAATAATATCAGCAGTGCGGTTTATTTCATTTTCTCCTATATAAATCAGGATAATTGCAATCAATGCTAAAAAAGAAGTTATTAAGAATGCTGTTTCAACAGTAATAAGAGAGCTGAAATAAGAAACCATAGCTACTGTTATAGATGCAACTAAAATAATCTTAGCTTTAGATAGAGAAGATAAATTCATCGTAACTAACGTCCTTTTCTTTAAGAATATTTTTTAACATATCATAAGAGCTTTGTAGGCCATCTTTGCGGTTTTTATGTTTTCTTTCCTCATCAAGAAGTGTCTTATACAAAGGAATTATAACATTATCTATAGCATCTCTTTTAGGCGCCCTACGATTTGAGTGGTAAGATACTATATTTCCATTTTTATCAAATGACGGTGTTACATGTGCAAAGACCCAATAATGATCTCCATTAGATGACAGGTTAACAACATATGCAAAGATTTCTTGTTTTGCTTCTATAGTATCCCATAAAAGCTTAAATACACATCTTGGCATGTCAGGGTGACGTATTAGAGAGTGCGGAGCGCCCAAAAGATGCTTTTCTGGGTATCCTGCTAGATTCATAAAAAGCTCGTTAGCATATGTAATATGCCCTTTAAGATTTGTTTTGCTAACTATTATTTTATCTTCACTAAAAAAACGCTCCTTTCCAGAAGGAGTAATTCTTGTGGACATATGATAATCTCTTTAAATTATTTACACTACAGGCTTATGGCTATTTACTAAAGTTAATGTGTGGTGCCATATATTCTTTATACTCATTAAATATCAAGGCACTACCGTTTCATTATTAGCGTTATATTCGAATTATTGCAATATAATATATAAGGTAATAGTTAGTATATTAATTATATGAGGTAAATTTTCTAAATAAGTTTAAAGTTTTATCTCCATTGTCAATATCTTGCAATTTTAATGCGGTATTTATACCTTACAAAAATAGATCAGTCTAATTACAAAGTAAAAACAGGCGGTGTTTATATCTTCATTACCCGCTCATATATATCAGGCAGATCATTTTCAAGCAGAATAACATCGGTATCACGCTTATTTTCTATTAGCCATTTTTCTGCCGAAGCAAAGGTTTCAAATTGTTGTAAAATCTTGCCACTGTTATTATTGTTAAAGCCTTCGATAAATGTAGGTATGCGCGAGGGGTTAACCACAATCACTATATCGCAAACATTACCTGCAAGTGTGCCAAGGGTGCGGTGTACTTCATCATGGGCGTTACCAAGTTCAACAATTCCAGGGGTAACTAATATAGCGCGCCCTTTGCGATCATCGGCAAGAACCTTCATCACATGTAAAGCGGCGCGAAATCCCGGAGGGTTTGAGTTAAATGCATCATCAATAATGATAGAGCCGTCAATTTGCTGTTTTACCTCTAACCTATGGGTAATTTGCGGAGTTGTTGCCAAAGCGGTTTTGATGTCTTTTGCCTCCATACCAAGGCTTATCGCGCATGCAAATGCAAGAGCAATATTATGGCCATGATGTACGCCATACAAAGGTGCACGCAGGGTATATTTCTCACCTTTCCATTCAATCTTAACACACAGCCCCTTTGGGGTTTGCTCTACTGACATGATTTTTAAATCATCAGCGGCGAGGTAGCTAAATTCCTGTTCGGTTTTTGGTTTATCGGTGAGCATAGGCTCTCCACAAACAATAAAATTATCCATATGGCGGTTGCGAATATCTCTTGAATATTGAAATTTTAAGGTGCGTTCATGGACAATCATTGTGCCATTGCGCTCTAATACTGATTCGGCAAGCTCATATTTGGTTTTGACCACGGTTTCAAGGGATTTGAACCTTTCGTAATGCGCATGACCAATAGAGGATATAATCCCGTAATTTGGCGGGGTTAGGGCGCATAAGGAGGCAATAGAGCCCTTACCATATGCACCCATTTCAACAATGAAGTAACGATGATTGGGTTGGAGCTGCTCACGAATGATGCGGGTAATGCCCATAAGCGTATTTACGCTGCCTGGTGTAATAATAGTAGGAGCAGAGTTCTTTAATATATGCCCTAAAATATGCTTAACCGAGGTTTTGCCATATGAGCCTGTAATGCCAATAATTGTAGGATTTATTTCCTCGAGTCTAGCTTGTGCTTCACTATAGAATTTATTTTGTACAAAAGCCTCATAAGGAGCAAGAGTTGTATTACCTGCAATAAGCATAATAGGCAATGCCTGCACCGCGATAATCCAAAGCCATGGCAATGATAAATAAAAGGATATAGCAGCAATAATCGCGGCATATATTAGTGATATAACCAGAATTCGCCGCGCTCGCAAGGTAAGGATAAACGCTTTTTTAGAGGCTTTTCTAGGATCTTTTTCCATATATGTCCCAATGGCAAAGATTAAGAAAATCATAATATTAAAAACTGCCGAAGGGATAGTGGTAAACAGGTCAATTCCAATTACAAGTAGTAGAAATTGAGTGATGCGGGTATCAAAGACTTTATGCTTAAATATCCATGATATAAGTCTGCTATTATCGTAATCGTCTTGTTGTAGCGCATGGAGATAGCTCATAAGCCTGCGCCCTGCAAAGGCAATAAATGCAATAAGTGTAAATATTTCGATGGCTGTTTCTGCGCTCATTAGCTACTTTCTTTAATAAAATTACTTATTATCTTAATTACTTGATGGCGAGCATTTTGCAAAGGGGAATAGTGATCTTGCCCCTCTAGAATAAATAATTTTGAATTTTTTATCAGTTGTGAATATCTATGTCCAAATTCTGGTGGAGTTTGGGTGTCTTCACTTCCATAAATAAGGGCGACAGGACATTGGATTTTTTGTGCTTGTTCGCTTAAATCTTCATTGACCACGCGTATAAATACTTTGCGTAGATTACCATTGGCGTTGTTATAGTCTGCTGAGCCGAATTTTTGCATTATCTTTTTCTTTAAATCACCATCGGGTAAAAGATATTTCAAACATTTAAACAGCTTAATGCGTAAATAAATATATATTTTTTTATGTAAAGGGCGTTTACGTTTTAATCCTGCGCCGCCGATAAATATCATGGATTTTACAAGTTCGGGGTGGCGCGCGGCAATTTGAATGCCAACTCTTGCGCCAAAGGAATGACCTACCCATATCAGGGGGGGAAGGTTTTTATTTTTTATCCATGTAGCAATGGCATCGCTATATTGCTCGGTTCCCCAATTATCAGGTGGGGGATCAGATTCGCCAAATCCTGCAAAATCAATGGCAATATGACCAGCAAGTGATTCCAATGCAGGGATTAGTTGAGAAAATCCTGCATGACTTTGTCCCCAGCCATGCGCCCAAAATATAAGTGGTAAATCATTCTTCCCAGCTTTTTTTGAAAGGGTTTCTAGCTTAAAATCCTTACCAGCCGTGATATAGGAGAATTTTACTCCCTCGCTATTGAAATTTTGCACGTTTCTTACCCTTTAAAGAAAATCTGTTTCGTGATTAAATGCAAGTTCGTTTTAATATTCCTTTATTTATACGAGTGATTGACTAATGTCACAAACCAAAAAAGATATAATAAATAAAAAGACCGTAGCTGTATTTTTTGGCGGACGCTCTCCCGAGCATGATGTTAGTGTTATTTCAGGGCTGCAAGTCTTACAGGCTCTGGATAATCAGCTTTATAAAACTATACCAGTTTATATTGCCCCTGATGGATCCTGGTATGTGGGTGATATATTACGCCGCCGCGAGAATTATATGTTAAGCGCCGATGATATGAAACAGGTAATTGAGGTTACGCTTGATGTAAAAGGGGCTGTGCGTGGTGGGGTATTAATACCAAAGAAAACACCTTTATTTGGCGCGCCAAAACCAATTTTCTTTGATATTGCGATTCCGGTTTTTCATGGTCTTTACGGGGAAGATGGTAATATTCAAGGCTTGTTTGAGCTTGCCAACGTTCCTTATGCAGGTATGCGCACTAAGGCATCTGCAATATTGATGGATAAGGTAACAACTAAATATCTGCTAAATGCTATTGATGTTCCTGCATTACCATATTCCATGATAAAACGTCCTGATGATGGCTATATTATTCCAGAAGATGAATTGGGTTTAATGCTAGAACCTTTGGGTTATCCATGTATAATAAAGCCCGCACATTTAGGTAGTTCTATTGGTGTTTCCAAAGTTAATAATGTAGAACAAGCCAAAGCATGTTTGCCTGTAATATTTGAATTTGATGATGCCGCAATTGCCGAGCCATTTGTTGAAAATCTGGTGGAATATAATGTTTCGGTTGCGCGTGTTAATGGTGAAATTGTTACCTCTGCGATAGAACGTCCAAAGGCCGCAGATGAGCTTTTGGATTTTAAGCAGAAATACATGTCAGGTGGCAATGGTGAAGGCGCAAAACTTGGCGGTTCAAAGACTTTTACAACGGCAAGCGAGGGCATGTTATCGCTAACCCGTGATATAAATCCCGATATTTCATCTGAAATGGAGGCAAATATTCGCAAATGGGCTGTTGCTATGTTTGATGCAATTGATGGTACAGGCGTTCCGCGTATTGATTTTATTAGTAATGAAAAAACAGGTGAAATTTGGATGAATGAAGTTAATCCTTGCCCTGGATCTTTGGGGTATTTCTTATGGGAAGCGGTAGAAAATAACCCTGTGTTTTTTACTGATCTTTTAACCTCAATGGTTGCAGAGGCATTAATAGAAAATCAAAAGCGCATGATTCCTCATGATCCTGTGCCAGAAGGTGCGCGTTTATTAAAACGGGTAGGGTAGTAGTGTAATGGCAGCTAAGAAAAGCAATAAGTTAAAGTCTGCAAACAAACCTGCAATGGGGCAAAAGCATAAGAAAAATACAAAAAAATCTTTGGGCTCTAGCATGCCTAAGAAAATTGTAATTACTTTATTTTTGCTTGTATTTATGGCTTGGACCATGAGCTGGTTTATTTTAAGTGATGCCCCTGCTAGATTAAGTGAGGCCATATCAAATAAGACGCTGGATATAACTGCAAAGTCAGGTTTTAAGGTTGAAAATATATTAGTAGAGGGGCGCAAATATAGTGATGCTGATGCTCTTATGGCGGTAATAAATGTTAGAAAGGGTGATCCTATATTATCATTTGATCCAGTAGAAGCAAAAGAGCAAATAGAGCGTATTGGCTGGATCAAGTCCGCACATGTGGAACGCAGATTACCTGATACCATATATATTCGTCTTGTAGAGCGCAGGCCAATTGCCCTATGGCGTCATGATGGTGCGCTGTCATTAGTTGATAGTCAAGGTAATATAATAACCAGTAAATCACTGGAAAACTTTAAAGACCTTCCAATGGTCAGTGGTAAGAATGCTCCTGTAAAGACGATGGGATTGATGTCTTCTTTAGATAATGTGCCTAAATTAAAAAAAGAGCTGGATCACGCGGAATTAGTTGACAACCGGCGCTGGAACTTATTTTTACGTGACAAAAAACTTATAAAACTTCCTGAAAAAAATCACTCTGATGCCTTGGATCATATAATGCGTCGTGATAATGAAGATAATATTTTATCCCAAAAGGCAATTACCGAAATTGATGCAAGATACAAGGGGCGCTTGATTGTGAAAACCAAACTTGGCACTGTGCAAGATTATAAATCTAATATCCATACGATAGGAACAAATTTATAATTCAAGGTAATTTATATATGGCTCAGGGAAAGACAATAAGACCAAAGGGATCATTGATTGCTGCGCTTGATATAGGCAGTAGTAAGACCGCATGCTTTATTGGTCGCATTGTTGATGATAATGGGACTTTTGAGGTTATAGGTATAGGCAATAAGCCTTCATCAGGAATAAAAAATGGCTCTATCGTTGATCTTGGTGCTACAGAATCTATTGTTCGTCAAACCGTTCATGCAGCAGAAAATATGGCTGCAGAGGTGATGCATGGATATCCTTTACGAGAGGTTGTTGTTAATGTTTCAGGTGTTCATGTGCGCTCTTTTGGTCATAGCGTTAAAGTTGAAATTGGCGGTCATGATATTACACAAAATGACGTTCGCAGAGCTCTAGCAAAGGCACAACAAAAAGAATCCAGTGAGAATTTAGAGCTTATTCATACAATCCCGACATTTTTTCATGTTGATGGTCAAGATGGCGTACGTGATCCAAGTGGTATGTATGCAGATAACCTTAGGGTTGACGTTAATCTTGTATCTGGTGAAAGCGCGGCTCTTCACAATATGGCTTCTTGTATTGAGCATAGCCACCTTGATATATCGGCTTTATGTACAGGTTCTTATGCTGCTGGTTTGTCATCACTGGTTGATGATGAAATTGATTTGGGTTGTACAGTAATTGATATTGGCGCGGGAGTGACTTCGTTTGCCGTATTTCATAGCGGATTTATGATTTATTGTGATGCGGTTCCAATAGGGGGGCAGCACATTACTAATGATATTGCCAGAGTCCTTACTACATCAAAGGTAGATGCAGAGCGTTTAAAGATTTTATATGGCTGCGCTGTAGCATCGCAAACAGATGAGGACGAAATGATAGAAGTTCCCAGGCTTGGTGAAGAAGACGAATATGGAAGGCCGAACCATGTTCCAAGATCCTATCTTGTTGGAATTATCCAGCCACGCCTTGAGGAAATATTTGAACATGTGCGTGCGAAGATAAAGGATAATGGGCTTGATAAGGTTATAAGCCGTCGTGTTGTCCTTACTGGCGGAACAAGTCAGATATTGGGGATTCGTGATTTATCGGCGCATGTTCTTGATAAGCGGGTGCGCCTTGGTAAGCCAATACGTTTAACGGGTTTACCTGATGCGGTTAGTGGCCCGGCTTTTTCAACTGTAGCGGGTTTGTTGATTTATGCTTCTGAGCATGTCGAGGAAATGCCAGCCGAAATTATAGCAAGAGTGCGCCCTGAATCGTTTATCGATCGTGCAAAACTTTGGCTAAAAGAAAACTGGTAGTGTTAACAACAACTTATCCACATTGTTTTATTCTAATATTTTTTATTCGTAACTGGTTTTGTTGCAGTATAAAAAAAGTGAGTCAAATATATGGGTTAGCGTGGTTTTTTGCTAAAATGATTCAACGCGGTTGGGGGTAAATCAAAGGCTTTTATTGTAAAACTGGTGGATAGCTTGTCTTTTTCCCCTTTTCATAGGAAAAAAACTTAACTACACTTCTAAACGTCCTACCACGAACATCCAAATTCTCAGGGGTTCCTAAAATTATGATAAATGTAAAAATGCAAACAGCAGAAGTACAACAGCTTTCACCTAAGATTGCCGTAATTGGTGTTGGAGGTGCTGGCGGAAATGCAGTGAATAACATGATTGCCTCCAATCTTGATGGTTGTGAGTTTATTGTGTGTAACACAGATGCTCAGGCATTGGGTAATTCTCTTGCCGATGATAAAGTGCAGCTTGGCGTTAATGTAACAGGCGGGCTTGGGGCAGGTTCTAAGCCGGAAATTGGTCAGGCCGCAGCAGAGGAAAGTATAGAAGATATTTTGCGCTATATTGATGGTGCTAATATGGCGTTTGTTACCGCTGGAATGGGTGGGGGTACAGGCACTGGTGCTGCTCCTGTAATAGCTAAGGCGTGTAGGGAGCAAGGCGTTTTGACAGTTGGTGTGGTAACTAAGCCTTTTCATTTTGAGGGCGTTCATCGTATGGCTCAGGCTGAAAAAGGCATTGAGGAGATGCAAAAATATGTAGATACCTTGATTGTTATTCCCAACCAAAATCTGTTTCGCATTGCTAATGAGAAGACAACATTTGCCGAAGCCTTTAAAATGGCAGATAGCGTGTTGCAGTCGGGCGTGCGCGGTGTAACCGATCTTATGGTTCGCCCAGGTCTTGTTAATCTGGATTTTGCAGATATAAGAACGGCGATGATGCAAATGGGTAAAGCTATGATGGGCACCGGTGAGGCAACAGGTGATAAGCGCGCTGTTGAGGCCGCAGAGTCTGCTATTAATAATCCACTTCTTGATGATGTATCTATGAAAGGCGCAAATGGCGTTATCATCAATGTAACAGGTGGCTATGACATGACTTTGTTCGAAGCTGACGAAGCATGTAACCGTATTCGTGATGAGGTTGACCCTAATGCTAATATTATATTTGGAGCGACATTTGATGATGCTATGGACGGGGCTATGCGCGTATCTATTGTTGCAACAGGTATTGAAAAAGAGGGGAAAGCTAACTCTATAACAGATGGTTCTGGTGGTGGCGGTATATCTAATAAGCCTGTTACTAATAGAACTAACATTGCTGAGCCTTCTGTTTCAAATAAAATTACATCTCCAATAATAGGCGGTGGTGCCCAGCACGTGGCAAGGGATGTCGCTTCTATGTCAGGGCGTGAAATTATTAAGGGGTTGAGTGCTCCTACGCCAATATCTCAAGACTCTGCTTCAGAGGGGTTGGTAAAAGAAAAGACTGTAAGAGGTGCTTCGAGCATTGATATGTTTGAGCAAGGTGAGTTTATAGATGATAAGAATGATCCTTCTGCTCAGGCGCCTGCCCTGCGTGGTTCTACTTATGGTGATTCTTTTATTCCTCCAAAACCAATGCAGCCAGATATAGATATTCCTGAAACAGGCATAGGTCCGCATATATCTAATTTTCGCGGTAGTCATATTGATGACTGTAATAATGATAAGAAGATGCCTTCTTCTGGTTTGCAGCTGAACCCACCAAAGGCTATACGTCCTTCTGTTGCAGAGTCTTCTACAAAACAGCAGCGCACCTTGTCTTTATTTGAACGTATAACGGGCTCTGTCCAGCATCATATTGATAATCTTCGTGATGATAGTGACGCGTTAAAATCAGGTGCTAAATCGCCTGTTTCAGGTAATAGCAGGCACGAGCATCCCTCTCAAGAAAGCCTTGACATTAATAGGCCGTCAAAACCAGCGGTTAAAATTGATGAAGAGCTTGATATACCAGCGTTTTTGCGTAGGCAAGCAAATTAAGTTTACCCCTTTGTGTCTTCCTATACTATCGGGTTAAAAGAGCTCTGAGACGTCAGGGCTCTTTTATATTGTTAAAATATTATTTATATTTTTATGTTTAGTAACTTGCATTTTTTTATGATTTTTATTTTATGACTTTGTTGCTGCGTTCCTTGCGTAAAGCTACTACGCTTTGTCACTTGTGTCTTGCTCTAAAATAAAGCTAAATCATTATACTTATCACATGGGGCAAGGAAGCAACTTGGACATAGTGAAATATGTAACAAAACTGTAACAAAACGAAATAAAGTGTGATTTGATGCTCTGCAATGTTTTTTTATATAGTTCTACAGTAGTAGTGCTCTAACTTAGTGGGGCTAGGTAAAGGGCTTAATGAAAATTTGATATAACAATAGAAATAGAATAAGAAACAGCAAAAATTCGAGTAAACCCCTTAAATCTGGGGGGATGTTTCAAAAGTAATAAATTTTATAAGGTGAGTGCTATATGATGACATATGCTATGCAACATACAATCCGTAAGACAGTAGAGCTATCTGGTATTGGTCTGCATTCTGGTAAGAAAATCAATATGGTATTGATTCCCGAATCTGAAAATCACGGAATTACATTTGTTCGTAGCGACTTACCCAAAGGGGAGAATATAATCCCCGCGCTTTGGAATAAGGTGGTTGATACGCAGCTTTGCACAGTTATAGGAAATGAGCATGGCGCACGAATTGGCACTATAGAGCATTTAATGTCTGCCTTACGTGGTTTGGGCGTTGATAACTTGCGCATTGAAATTGATGGGGGGGAAGTTCCCGCAATGGACGGCAGTGCAATGCCATTTGTAAATTTAATAGATGAAGTTGGCATAAAGGCACAAAATTTGCCGCGTCGCATGATCCGTGTTTTAAAAGAGGTAAGCGTAACTGATGGTGATAAGCGCGTAACGTTGAGTCCTAATGAATCGTGTAGCTTTGTTGGTGAGATTGAATTTGATCATAATAAAATTGGTAAACAGCGTTTTGGAACTCAGCTTGTAAATGGTAATTTTAGACATGAGATTGCAAAGGCAAGAACTTTTGGTTTTTATCATGAAGCGCAGTGGCTTCGCTCTCAGGGGCTAGGGCTTGGTGGCTCTTTGGATAATGCAATTATCCTTGATACTGACAATATTATGAATCCTGATGGTTTGCGCTTTTCAAATGAATTTATCCGCCATAAATTGCTTGATGCAATTGGTGATCTTTATCTTGCCGGTGGTCAAATTCTTGGGCTTTATAACGGAATAAAGGCTGGTCATACAATTAATAATGCAATATTGCATGAGCTATTTTCAGATGATGCGAATTGGGAATATGTTGATATGTTCCAGATTGATTCGACTTTTCCTGATAAGAAAAATAAAACAAAAGAATCTCTGCTTGTTGCCTGAGTTATTTTACAGATGTTAATGTGAATATAAATATCTCATTAAATTAGGGTAGAGATTTTATGATTCGTATATTTATATTAGCTTTAATTATGTCAATGGTTTTTATGGTTTATGACGTTGTTTCATCATCGAAGAATAATAATACCAATTTTATAGAGTTTTTTGCCAAAAATGAAGGGAGTAAAGATAAGTATGCTCCAATAAAAATAAAACCTAAAAAGGCACATGCCAGTGATGAAAAGAAAAGACCAGGCAGGGCAGTTGCGAAACGGTAATATTTATATAATATAAATATATAATCTTGATTTTATGCTTTTCCAGAGCTTAAAAGCATCATTTATATAAAACATCTTTCATATTTCTTTGCTTCGGTTTATCAATGAAATATTATTCATAAATATCTGGAGTCCTTAATTCATGTATCGGGATATGCGCCTTGGTAAAATGCTTATAGCAATATTTCTTGTGATGGGGCTTTCAGCTTGTTCGTCAGGGCATAAAGATAAAGAAGATGTTGGCGTTGAATCTGCTACGGTTGAAACTTTATATGAGCGTGCAAGTAAGGCCATGGACGAAGGTCGTTATGCTGAGGCTACTAAATATTATGAAGAGG
>JALTAZ010000153.1 GCA_027075555.1 Micavibrio sp. | reverse complement strand
TTGCAAACTGTAGTTTCCGTGCGTGATAAGATGATTTCAGCATATCAAGATATAATGCGTATGCCAATTTAATAGCGGGATTTTACAGACCTTTGAAAAGGCTAGTAATTTTCTGATCAGATCACGTATTGATTTAGATTTTTGTTTGCTTTTTTTAGTGATATTATTCCGCAGTCGCTATTTGAGTTTTGTATTTGTTATGTCTTTTACGCTCTAGCGGATAGGCTAAGGCAAAAACCATAAATCCAGCCCCCATTCCAGGAACTAAGCTTAGCATTGCTTTATTTAGCATTAGACCATGTTGCCATATGGCAGTGATGGCAAAGCCAGTTATCATCATAGTTATAACCAGCCTTTGAGATGGTTTAAAGCCCAGAAGTTGAACAATTATAGAAGGGGCTAGAGCAGCCGCCATATATCCCCAAGCCAAAACGACAAGTGATAGAACGCCCTTATCAGCAAATAGAGCAATAGCAACAATTAAGATTATTACAAAGACTGTTCCAAGACGCGCGAATACGTAGGAATCTCGCCATTTATGTATAATATTAGGTATAATATTTTGCGTAAGAGCCGATGAAGCAGAAAGTAAAAGCGAGTCTGCTGTCGACATCGTAGCTGAAAATAGACCAGCAATAAGTAAACCAACTAGAACTGGAGGCAGTAAATCTTGCCATAATAGAGGTATTGATAGCTCTGCATCAAAGCCTACGCCCTCGGTTTCAGGTATAAGAACGCGGGCGATCATACCACTGAAGCATGATAGCAATAAAACTGTCCATCGCCACGAAAGGTAAAAGCGTCGCGCAACTAGTAAATCTTTATCAGAACGCGCAACCATATGCCTTACCATTAATTGAGGTTGCCCCAATATACCAATTCCAAAACACATCCAACCGATAATTACGCCGACGAATGTAAATTGAAATGGATCGGTAAGTTTAGGGTCAATCGCACTTAGCTGTGACCATAATTCATTAATCCCGCCAATGCGGTATAATCCTGCAATTATAAGGACTAACAATGAAACTATGATAAGGATTGCTTGCACCGCATCAGTCCAAATAGAGGCTCTTATCCCACCTGACCAGCAATAAGCGAGCAGTACAACAGCCCCCATGATAATAAAATATGTATAGTCCCAATTAAATAGAGATTCTCCAATTTTGGCTCCTGCTACAAGTTGAGCAGCGCAATACATACCAAGAAAAACAACTGTTAATAAAGCTACGATCAGCGTGACCATAGGCTGATCTTTATCGCCTAGTTTACCAATGAGGGAAGGGTATGTATGAGCTTTACGCTCTATAGCTTTGTTACGAATTTTATTGTTAGCAATTAGCCAGCCAATATGATCACCAATAGTAAGAGCCGCAATGACATATATGGCGTTAATTCCTGTGTTGTATGCTAATCCAGCAAAACCGATAAATGTTGCCCCACTCGAAATTGTAGCACCAAACGATAGTGCAACTAACCACGCAGGAACATTACGGCTGGCAAGGAAATAATCTTCGATTGTATTTTTTCTCCATAGTGAGGATATAACGCCTATACCGCTGAACAAAAAGAAGAAGATTAGAAAGCTAACCAGCATAGTTAAAAATACCCTGTCCTTATATTTTGTATTTGAAGCCCATATTTCTAGCAGTGATCTCCACGTCATGCAAATATTTCATGTGGTTTATTTTGTGAATAAGGTTAATAGCAGTTTTGTGTATGGGTTTGATTTGCTACGCTGAAAACATGAATAATACAGAAGTTATAGAGCTGGCTCGACAAGCCTTATTAATTACAATACAAATCAGCTTGCCCGTACTTTTAGTTGGGCTTTTTGTTGGTGTTGCGATTGCTCTTGTGCAGGCATTGACACAAATTCAAGAGATTACCCTCGTATTTGTTCCTAAGATTGTTGCTATTTTCCTATCCATGTTTTTCTTTCTACCTTGGATGATGAATGTTCTTGTAGTGTTTATGGAGATGATTGCTCAACGCATTATAAGCGGAGGATAGGTCGTAGATTATGCAAAGCTTATTAGAAGCCTTTATGGTAAGCGGAGTTTTGTCTTTCATGCTTACATTTGCTCGTATTGGCACTGCTATAATTATTATGCCAGGTCTGGGGGATTCCTTTGTTTCTACGCGAATAAGGTTACATATGGCTCTTGGGCTTTCATTCGTGTTATTTCCAATAATTTTGCCCTATATACCATCGCCAATTCCTTCTGATTTTTGGCTTATAGCAATTATTGGAACAGAAGTGATTATTGGATTAATGATAGGAACTGTTGCGCGTATATTTATGACTGCGCTTGATACTGCGGGAATGGTTATATCTTCACAATCTGGTCTTGCCAGTGCTCAGGTATTTAACCCTACTTTAGCAACCCAAGGCTCTATCATGGGGGCATTTTTATCAATGACAGGTGTAGTTTTGGTTTTTGCAACGAATATGCATCATTTGTTAATCAGTGGTGTGGTTGAGAGCTATTCCATGTTTCCATTGGGAATAGCACTTGATACTGGATCGATGGCAGATCTTATATCGAGAGCCGTATCTACCAGCTTTAATTTAGGAATTAGGCTATCAATACCTTTTATTGTTGTAACATTGCTTATTTATGTAGGAATGGGGGTTTTGACACGACTAATGCCACAAATTCAGGTGTTCCTTGTTGTCTTGCCGTTGCAAATATTGCTTTCAATAATATTATTATCGTTGATCTTAGTTGCTTTATTTCACAATTGGATAACTAATTTTCAATCGGCTATGTTCTTTTTCTTTACCAATGGTGGTTAGGTAGATAGATCAGTAATGAGGTATAAATAATAAATGGCAGGCGATGAAAATACTGACGATTCTCAGAAAACCGAGGATCCCACCCCCAAGAAGTTAGAGGAGGCAAGAAAACGTGGGCAGGTGGCTCTTTCGCGTGAGGTAAATAATTGGGTAATGTTGTTTGCAGCTACTTTGTTTGTTGCCTCTCTTTCATCTAATGTATTTTTAGAGCTTAAAGATATGATGAGAGTTTATATAGCCCACGCCCATGATTTACCTCAAGCCCCTGGAGGTATGGAAGTTTTGCTAGGTGGAACATTAAAGAAGGCTATGTATATATTATTTATGCCATTTTTTCTTTTATTAGTGGCTGCATTTTTAGGGCCTTTCTTGCAAATAGGTCCGTTATTTGCTCCTGAAGTTATTAAGCCAAATTTAAGCAAAATT
The DNA here is from genome assembly GCA_027075555.1 of Micavibrio sp. Classification (GTDB taxonomy): domain Bacteria; phylum Pseudomonadota; class Alphaproteobacteria; order Micavibrionales; family Micavibrionaceae; genus UBA1672. The sequence goes on along the minus strand of JALTAZ010000153.1, from coordinate 3,531 downwards.
TCAATTATAAAGGGATTTGGTAGGTTGTTTTCCATGCGCTCTATTGTTGAATTTGTTAAGGGCATAATGAAAATTTCAATAGTTGGAGTGGTGGCAACAATAATAATCTATCCATATTTTGATAAATTTGAACATATGATTGATATGCCAGTTATTATGGTTATGGAGGAGCTTTATTTCCTAGTCATTCGTATGATGATAGGAATTTTGATTGTTTTATCTGTTATTGCAGGAATTGATTTAGTCTATCAAAGATATGAATATAATAAGAAAATGCGTATGAGCCTTCAAGAGGTCAAAGACGAATATAAACAATCTGAGGGAGACCCCCAGGTCAAAGCAAAGTTAAGGCAATTACGCGCAGAAAAGGCGCAGCAAAGAATGATGCAAGCTGTTCCTAGTGCTGATGTTGTTATTACTAATCCGACTCACTTTTCAATTGCACTTAAGTATGATCCTGATGAAATGCCTGCCCCTGTTGTTATAGCCAAGGGTGTAGATGATGTTGCTCTACGCATTCGTGAAATTGCCAAGGATAATGATATTATTTTATATGAGAATAAACCACTAGCACGTGCCTTATACGATGTGGCAGAAATTGATGAAATGATTCCAACCGAGCATTTTAAAGCTGTGGCCGAGATTATTTCTTACGTCTTTAAACTTAAAGGTAGGCTGAATTAGATGATAGCTATTCACTTTTATCAAATTCAGAAAGATCTTTAAGTTCTTTACGTAAGCGCGCCGTTTTAATGCGTTTTTTAAGCATTCTATCCTCTTTGCTTTCCATTTTTGCAATGGTTGTAATAGATAAAACAGGGGGAATCAAAAATAATAAAATTATATATTTTTCATTGCCATATGACGTAACTGCAAGAAATAAAAGAACTCCGATAACAATAATATTTGCAATTATTGTTAATGGAATCAATATACATCCGCTATTTATGCATTTTGACTGGTTATGTTTCATTTAGATCGTTTCCTATGTTTTATTTATCCTGTAATGTTATATAATCATAGTCAATATTTTATGATTTTAAAATTACAGGATATTCGTATGAGATACTACATTCATTTATTATTTACAGCCTTGATATTTACGATTTTTTCTTTATCTGCACTTGCAAAGGATATTGATGTGACAAGCAATATTACTGCAGCAACAGTTTATAATGATAGAGCAACTGTAACGCGTAGTGCAAAAGTTGAGATTCCTGCGGGTGCACATAATCTGGTTTTTACTGGACTGCCTTTGGGGCTGTTCCCTAATTCTTTACGTGTTGAAGGTGTATCGAAAGCAAGTGTAGTATTTGGAGCTCTGACATATAAGCGCGTATCTTCTATTGATTACATTATTCCAAAAGAAAAGGAATTAAATGCTCAGCTCTTAGCATTGCAGGATAAAAATAGAATTTATAGAGCAGATAAACAAGCCTTGCAGGTGGCAAGAACATTTCTCGAAAATCTTGGAAAACAGGTAGTTTTACGGGAAAATGAAGAGATAGCAAAGATTGACCTTAATCCTGAAAATTGGAGCAAGGCAGCCGATAGCCTTTCTTCTAAATATTCTGAGAATTTAAAATATTCGTTAGCTCTGGATATTAAAATTCGTGAAGTAAATGAGAAAATCAGAAAAATTCAAAATGACCTTGAGCAGTTACGCACAGGGCAAAAACAAAGCTATAGCGTAGTTATTCCTTTTGAATCTGATAAATCATCAACTTTGAATGTTGATTTGAGCTATCAAATTTCAGGGGTTAGCTGGCAGCCAATATATGATGCTCGTTTCGATGTTAAAACGGCAAAGCTTAAATTAGTGCAATATGGGTCAGTATGGCAGCGCACGGGCGAGGACTGGGAAGATGTTGAGCTTATTCTTTCAACTGCACAGCCAAGCAGGGGAGCAGGACTTCCGGATTTAAGCCCGCATTGGCTATCGATTTATGAGCCTGCTCCGCAAAAGGTTATGGCTCAACCTAGAGGTTTTACAGGCATGGCAAGCGTATCTTCTGCACCTGTAGAAATGGCAGAAATAGATATGGTTATGGAAGAGTCTTTTGAAGCTGCTCCTGTTGCTAGGAAAAAGGCTGGATTTCAAGTCGCACAGATCAATACTGAAGGCTTTGTCGGGGAATATAAAATTACCGGACACGCTAGCGTAAAATCCGATGGTACAAAGTCTAAGCTGTTAATCGGGGAATTTAAAACTGAGGACTTTGTTCATGTACAAATAAAGCCTCAGGTAAGTACAGATGCTTATTTGGTTGTTAGCACTAAACTTAAAGGAGATGCTCCAATTCTAGCTGGTCAGGTTAACTTATTTCGTGATGGTGCATATATAGGTCAAAGCTATATGAAAATGCTTCGTCCTGACGATGAAACTGAATTGTATTTTGGTATTGATGATAATATAACAGTAGAACGTAACACGCTTAAAGATGAGCGCAGCGAAGCTGGGCTGATTACTAAAGATAGCGTTATTGAAAAGCATTTCATAACCAAGATTCAAAATCTTCATAAAAGAGCTGTTCAAATTGCTGTTTTGGAAGTTGTTCCATCGTCTAAGGATCAACGCATTCGTGTTGAAATATTAAATGATAAAACAACACCAGCTTATAAAAATGATTATAACAATGTTAAAGGTCTAACGCGCTGGTTATCTACTCTAAACCCTAAACAAGAAGCAGAAATTAAACTTGGATGGAAGGTTAGTTGGCCAAAGGGTAAGAATATTTCAGGACTATAAGCTATTGCCCATGAGCAGTAGCTGTGCAATTATTTTATTGCAATGAATATTGATAACTCTGAGTTTGTAAAACGCCATAGCAGGAAAACAAAACGATCTGTGCCTATTGGTCGCAGACGTTTGAGTTTGGCTATTATAATTTCTCTATTTTCTCTTTATTTTGTACTTGTACTTTTTATTATTCAAATGGCGCGTGTGGATCAAACAACAATTGTTATATCTATGACGGTGTTTGTTATGGCAAGTTTGGTGGCTTTTGTTGCTAGAAGGGCCCAGCATTTACAAGCTGAACAGGAAAAAGAGTTAATCTTATTAAAGGAAATAATGGAAGGTGCTCGGGGTGGAGTCTTAATCACAGACCGTAATGATAAGATGGTTTATTGCAACAGAATATATTGTGATATGTGCAAATGTAATATGGGGGATAATGGGTGCGTTTCGTGCGGATATTCTATGTTGCTTAATATGTTTTCTGATAGCCCACAGTATAAATCCTTATTTTATTCTTTGATAGAAAGTGCAAATAGAGGGGTTAGCGATTCCATAGACTTATATTGTGGAAAGCAAGATTGTGAAGGCTGGTACCATATAACTGCCCAACCTATTGATGGATATGAAGGTTTTATTCATTGGCGTATTGATAATGTAACCAAGCAATATACTACTGATATGGCAATTCGTGAGGAGCGCGAAAAGCTTATTGATTTTACAGATAATGCTCCTGTTGGGTTTTTCTCTGTTGATGAAAATGGAAAGTTTATTTTTGCTAATGCTACTTTTGC
>JALTAZ010000152.1 GCA_027075555.1 Micavibrio sp. | reverse complement strand
GAATATATGATCAAGATACAGTCATCATACAGCGTTGTGACAGCGCACAAAATGGCGATATAATAGTTGCTCTAGTAGATGATTTAGAAGTAACCTTAAAAAGGTTAAGAATAGCAGGAAATAAAATCGTTCTTGAACCAGAAAATGATGCATATGAACCCCAAATACTTGAGCCTGATCGTGTAAAGGTACAAGGTAAACTTACAAATTTAATTAGAACTTACCACTAGGTTAGGGTCATTATCTATAAAATCTTTATATTTCGACCAAGGCCGGTTTGCTGAGCTTTGAGAAACTTTTTTTATTAAAACCTTATCAGGTTTTAGCCATATAGCATGAGCCCCGTACTTCCAAGTATCAAATTGATCAATCATATATTTAACATCACATGATTTATTACTAATGGGGTCTATCGATATTAAAATATCTGCCCATATGCATTCTTGCGCCAATATGTATGAATTACGCACAAAAGAAACTTTATAACCATTTATTATTAACCTACAGCCATCTTCTCCACAGCTAACTTTATCTAACATAGCATTATTATTACTGCTTTTTAAATACTCCCCCTTATAAGAAAAAACAAAAGCAGATCTTTCAGGAATACCGTAAAATTTTTCCCAGTTTTTTAAAACAAAACGATCATTTTTTCGTGACGAAACATAAATTTTTTTATTGTCAGTTCTAAAAAGAAGCAACTTATGCGAAGCGGACACTAGTATGTCAGGCATTATATTTATTTGAGATATTAACAACGCCCATAAAAAAAAGGGAATCGCTATGACCTTACCATACCCTTTCCATAAAATCATAAATATTATGGATAAGATTATAGTAATAAATGATATAAATGACCATAAAGGGACAAGCAAAATAGCATGGGGCAGTGAAGCCGCCCAATAAGCAATTTCAAGCATTTTCTCTATACCCCAGCCCATAATAGTTATAGGGAAATATGAAAGGCCTAACGGCATAAATATAATACTTAATAAGGCAAAAGGCATAATTACAAATGTAAGCAATGGAACTGCAACTAAATTTGCAATAGAACCAACAAAAGAAACCTGCCCAAAATGATATAAAGCAAATGGCGATGTTGCTATACTTGCAATTACAGTTGTAATAGTTACAGCAATAAAGTAACTCGCAGCCCTTTTTATCAAATTGCCTTTTGTATAAAATTTAGTCCATATTGGTCTAGTAATATCATAAAAATATATCAAGCAAGTAACCGCAGCAAATGACATTTGAAAACTAGCTGATAAAAGGCTTTCTGGCCTAAATAACAAAATAATAAGAGCTGAAGCAGCAACAAGCCTTAAAGATATGGGAGATCTATCTAAGATTATAGCTAAAAAAACTATACCAACCATAAAAACTGCGCGTTGAGTAGGAACTGTACTTCCAGCTAATAACATATAAAAAACGGCTCCTAATAAGGCAATAATGGCTGCGATTTTCTTTACTGGATAATAAAGAGCAATGTTTGGAAAAAATGCTAATAAAAAGCGAATAAGAAAAAATAATGTTCCAGCAAATAAACCAACATGTAATCCAGATATTGCCAGCATATGGGCTAAACCAGAATCACGTACAGCCTGCTTATCACTATCTGATATTGCATTTTTATATCCCACTAACAAAGCTGCGGCAATTGATGCACTCTGAGGTGACAAATAATCATATAACTTTGTAGATATATGATAACGAAGTCTTTGAATATTTAAAAACCCTTTTATAGGAGATGACAATATTTCAGGCTCATTATAAACGAATCCAACGGCCCCTATCCCTTGGAAATATAAATATCTCCTAAAATTAAAACCATCAGGTATTATAGGCTCTGATGGTGGATTTAAAGAGGCAAGAATTTTAATAACCTGACCAATTTCAATATTGGAGTCTTTTCTAATTTTTAACCTGATTTTTTTAGGGGTATCTATTTTCTTAAGACCATCTATATTAAGATCGCTTAGAATAATTCTGCTTCCTGATCCAAGATCCATAGGTTCAATATAGCTAATTGTTCCTATGACATTTGCAAATGAAATTTTTTTATTGATTATTTTTGTACCAACCGTTTCTGTCCTTAGTTTTGCAGCCCCCACCCCTGAAATAATAACTAATAATAACAAAGCAGAAACGGAATATATTCTATTTCCTGTAACAATAAAATATAATGCTAAAGATATAAGAAAAACAAAAAACACCAAAGAGCTTGGAGGTTCAAAGGGTAAATAAAAATACAGCCCTATGCCTAATGCAAATAACACAGGAATCCATAAAAAGTAATTATCTTTTTGATGCATCACCTGCTCAGTTGAAAATGATTTCAAATTCCTTATTATTGAAAAAAAACGCCCTTCTTCATATATCCTGTCTATGCTCATAACATTTTGCATGTTAATGTCCGAAAAATTATTTAACTAAAAAAATAAAGGCTTTAACCTTATGACTGTTGTAACACGTTTTCCGCCTTCTCCTACAGGTTTAATGCATGTTGGTAATGCCCGCACAGCTATTTTCAATTGGCTTTATGCCCGTCATAATAATGGTAAATTTGTTGTCCGCATTGAAGATACTGATAGAAGACGTCATTCAGAAGAAGCAGTAAAAGCCATTATGGATGGTCTTAAATGGCTTAATATTGATTATGATGGAGATGTTATCTCTCAATTTTCAAGACTTGATAGACATAGACAAATTGCAATGGATATGATTGCTAAAGGTCAGGCTTACTATTGTTATTGTAGTGCAGAAGAGCTAGAAGAAATGCGTAGAGAAGCTATAGAAAAAGGTTATAAAAATTTCTACAACAGAATGTGGAGAGATGCTGATGATTCCCCTATCCCTAAGGATATAAAACCTGTTGTTCGCATTAAAGCCCCCTTAGAAGGTTACACAGTAATCAATGATAAAGTTCAAGGGGAAATTAAAGTAAATAACGATCAGCTTGACGATTTTATAATACTAAGAAGTGATGGCTCTCCAACCTATATGCTTTCTGTTGTTGTTGATGACTATGATATGGGGATAACTCATGTTATTCGTGGAGATGATCACCTCAATAATACATTTAGACAAAAAATTATATTTGACGCCATGGAATGGAAGACCCCCGAATATGCTCACCTTCCTTTAATACATGGAACAGATGGCGCCAAATTTTCAAAACGCCATGGTGCACAAAGTATTCAAGAATTTCGTGATATGGGGTATCTACCTGAAGCATTATTCAATTACCTTCTTAGGCTTGGCTGGTCACATGGTGATGATGAAATTATTTCAAGGAAAGATGCCATTAGATGGTTTAATTTTAAGCGTATTGGTAAGGCTCCGGCTAAATTTGATTTTAAAAAGCTAGATAGCATTAATGCGCATTATATAAATGAAACTACACCTGATAGTCTTATAGAACAAGCAAAACCATTTTATAAATCACGCCATAATATTGAACTTAATGATATTGGAATAACACGGATAAAAGCAGGTATTGATGAGCTAAAATCCAGAGCCAAAACGTTATTACAATTTGTTGATGATTCTGCTTTTTATGCAAAAACACTACCCATTGAATATGATGAAAAAGCTCAAAAAAATCTAAAAGACAGCGATGATATATTAGAAGAAATGCTAAAATATTTTAATTCACATACAGGTGAATTCAGTGCCGATTATATACAAGAAATTTGTAAAAAAATAGCAGATGAAAAAAGAAACGGTAAATTAGGTAAAGTAGCCATGCCTCTAAGAGCAGCACTTACGGGAACTACAGCATCTCCTTCTATATTCCATGCGGCAGAAATTCTTGGCAAATCAGAAACCTGTAATCGCATTAATGCGGTTTTATAATTTGTGCGTCGCAAAAAATATAAGCTAACTATCTGGTAAAAATTAGATTTTCCTGTAAAATACTAATAATGAACAGTGATTCTGGATTTTATCAATCAAATTTTAATATTTGGAGTTTACCGTTCGGATATATAAATATTATTTCTAAGTTATCAGCGCTCAGCAATATTATATTAAGGATAGGTGATGTCGAATAACCATAAAACAGATAAAACATTTACTCTTATCAATGATGAAACAGGAGATAGAATAAAATTACCTGTATTAGAGGGAAGCGAAGGTCCTGCAGTTATAGATGTGAGAAAGTTATATTCGCAGACAGGGCATTTTACTTTTGACCCTAGCTTTACATCTACAGGAAGTTGTAAATCACGTATTACTTTTATAGATGGTGAAAAAGGTATATTGATGCATCGTGGTTATCAAATATCAGATTTAGCAGAAAAAAGCACCTTTACAGAAGTATGTCACTTGCTTTTATATGGTGATTTGCCAACAAGAGCAGAAAAAGAAAAATTCGAACATGATATTACTTATCATACTATGGTAAATGAACAGATAAACTTCTTTTATCGTGGGTTTCGCCGTGATGCTCACCCAATGTCAATTATGTGCGGTGTTGTAGGTGCTTTATCAGCGTTTTACCATGATTCTTTGGATATTAACGACCCTCGCCAAAGAGAAATTTCAGCCCATCGTTTGATTGCCAAAGTTGCAACACTTGCTGCTATGACCTATAAATATTCTATAGGTCAGCCATTTATGTACCCACGAAATGACCTGTCATTTGCAGAAAATTTTCTTTATATGTGTTTTGCTGTACCAGCAGAGCCATACAAGGTTAACCCTATTCTTGCTCGCGCAATGGATAAAATATTTATCCTTCATGCAGATCATGAACAAAATGCATCAACATCAACAGTGCGCCTTGCAGGTTCTTCTCAGGCCAACCCTTTTGCTTGTGTTGCGGCCGGTATAGCATGTCTTTGGGGACCAAGTCATGGAGGAGCAAATCAGGCCGTTTTAGAAATGCTGGATCAGATTGAAACCGTTGATCGTATTCCTGAATTTATTGAGCGCGCAAAGGATAAAGATGATCCATTTAGACTTATGGGATTTGGGCACCGCGTATATAAGAATTTTGATCCCAGAGCAAATGTGTTAAAAACTGCATGTGATGAAGTTTTAGAAGATCTGGGAATAGATGATCCAAGGCTTGAGCTTGCCATGGAGTTAGAGCGTATTGCTCTAGAAGATACATATTTTATAGAACGCAAATTATTCCCTAATGTTGATTTTTATTCAGGTATCATATTAAAAGCAATGGGTTTTCCAACAAGCATGTTTACTGTTTTATTTGCAGTTGCAAGAACTGTTGGTTGGATTTCACAATGGAAGGAAATGATTGAGGAGCCGTCTTTACGCATCGGACGTCCAAGGCAACTATATGTCGGCCCTAAAAGTCGTCCATATGTTGATCTAGATGATAGATAAAAAAAGGTTAGGACTTAACTTGCCCTTATAGAACTCAAAATAAAATCAGCTGCTTTATCAGATGGACTCATTGATCCTTGCCCTGTGAGTTTTTCTGTAAGTTCTTCAAACTCATTTAATTGGGTTTTTTGGATTTCTTCATTTTGTAATAACTCAACTGCCTTCTCAGCAATATATTCAGGATTGCACTTTCCCTGAATAGCTTCGGGGACTATATCTTTTTCTAACAAAATATTAGCAAGATGTATGTGCTTAACTTTTGTTATTACTTTTAGAATAATTGCAGTAACAGGGTTAATTTTGTAACAGATCACATGAGGAACACCCGCATAGGCCAGCTCTAATGCCACAGTTCCTGAGACAGCAATCGCAACATCACATGCTTTAATCGCTTCCCACTTAAGCAAAGGATTAGAGCTAACGTAAACAGGAAGGTCAAAATCCTTCAATAAAGTTTGAACATCATACTCTAATCGTGGCAATGTAGGTGCTATAATATGAGTTCCTTCTTCAACTTCATTTATGAGCATGGCAGAGGTTTTTATTACTGAACTTATTTTTTTAAATTCACTTTCTCTACTACCAAAAAACAGGCCTAACGTCTTAACATCATCAGGAATATTATTTTGTTCTCTAAAAACTTTTCCAGATGCTTCTTTAGCATTAGTTGCAACCAACGGATGCCCCACATGATCTGCTTTTAATTTATGTTTTGTGAAATATTCAACTTCCATAGGAAATAAACACATTACACCGTCCAAAAAACTTGCCATTTTCTTTGCTCTTCCAGGGCGCCACGCCCACACGCTAGGGGCAACATAATGTAATATTTTCCCCTTATATTTTCCTCTCTTCTTTAAATCTTTTGCAATAAGAAAATTAAAATCAGGAAAATCAACAGTTACAACAGCATCTGGCTGTTGTTTTTCAATTTCTTCGACAATTGCCTTTTTAAGTTTTATAAGTCGGGGGATCTTAGGCAAAACTTCCCAAATACCAATAATTGAGATTTGATCCATAGGCAAAAGCATATCAAATCCTTCAATTTTCTCCATCAAAGGCCCGCCGATACCCATAAATTCAATTTCATCGGAAGATCTATCTTTTAATGATGCTATAAGAGGAGCAGCCAATGCATCACCAGAATCTTCGCCAACTATAAAAAATAACTTCATTATACGATCAATCCTTTATGATAACCTAAGATAGTCTAACACCTAATATAAATATGCCACATTTATCAGCATATTCTATTACCTCATCAGGCTCTACTATGATAGCATTTTTTGCTTCTATTACAATGCCTACTAATCCAGCATTTCTAGCATTTTCAACGGTTTTTATTCCCATCGTAGGAAGATCTAAATCTCTATCTTGATTAGGTTTACAGGTTTTAATTAATATTCCACCTCGCCCCTTTTTTATTAAAGGCTTACACCTTCTAATCAATTCATCGGTACCTTCAACCGCTTCTACTCCAATTACAATTCCATCTTGCATTATAATAGACTGACCAATATCTAACTCACCAATAGCTTGTGAGATTTTTATACCTGCATCTATAGTTTTTTTATCGCTGTCAATGGGAGTGATCTTCCCTAAATTCCCCTCCTTTACAATCCAATCGTCACAAAAACTATTAAAACCATAAATCTTGAAGCCTTCTGCCTCTAACTCTTCTTTTAGCGCAGTAAGCAAACTGTTATCACCAAAAGATTTAAAACTTATTTTAGATAATATTTTCATGGCTTTAATATCTGGTTTTATTTCTGATAATGACGGTCTTTTCATATGACCAATTAAAACCAATGCCTTAACATCATTTGACTTAAAAAACGATATAATCTTACCAGCAGATCCAATATTCAGCCATATTCCATTATCATTTTCATCTATTATGTTAGGAGCAGTCTGCCCCTTAAAGCCAATGATATAAGGGATAATATTTTTATTCTTACAAATATCAATAAGGTGAGATGGAACATCACCACCTCCAGCAATAATTCCCAGCTTTCTTATATCATCATATATATTTATTTTTTGCGTGGTTGGCATAAAGGAAACTTTGTTTTTTCTTTTGCAAAATCTATTATTGATAATACTAATTTATCATCAGAAAAATCATTTAAAACCATATCCATACGTTGATCAAACGTGCCTTCATCTCCAAATAACTTATTAAAAGCTCGTTGCAATTGGCGGATTTCAGATTTTGAAAAACCACGACGTTCTAAACCTACTAAATTCAATCCAGCAAGAAAAGCTCGCTCTCCTTTTACACGACCATAAGGGATTACATCACTTTCAACCCCTGACATACCACCTATCACGGCATGCTCACCTATTCTAATAAATTGATGGACGGCAGATAATCCGCCAAGAATTGCAAAATCCCCTATAGAAACATGACCTGCCAAAGTTGCGTTATTTGCCATAATAACACTATGGCCAATAACACAATCATGTGCAACATGAGTTCCAACCATAAACAAGCAATTATCCCCTACAACAGTCTTCATGTTACCATGCTTAGTTCCAGGATTCATTGTAACATGTTCTCGTATAATATTATTCTTACCAATTATTAGCTCTGATTTTTCACCCGAATATTTTAAATCTTGCGGTATAGTACCTAAGGAAGCAAAAGGAAATACCCTAGTACCACTCCCAATTTTGGTAATACCCTCAATATGAATATGGGACTTTAACTCAACATTATTTTCTATAACAACATCAGAGCCAACATAACAATATGGACCAATTACAGCACCTTCTGAAATATCAGCGCCATCTTCAATAATTGCAGTTGAATGTATATTATGTGACATATTTTTTACTATTAGTTATAAATTAACTATAAGTTACGCATTACAGATGAACAAGTAACGCTTTGTAACTAAACGTATCAACCTTAAGGAGCTTTTGTATCAGTTATCATAGCGCTATACGTTGCCTCCGCGCACACAACGCCATTTACTGTAGCTTTTCCTTTGAACTTCCATACAGCTCCCCGTGATTGTGTTTTTTCAACATGAACATGCATTTGATCCCCTGGAACAACCGGTTTTCTAAACCTTGCATTATCAATAGTCATAAAATAAACAACCTTACCCTTTGCTTTATCACCTAAAAAGTCAACAACAACTAATGCTGCAGTTTGTGCCATAGCCTCTACTATTAAAACCCCGGGCATTACGGGGTATCCAGGAAAATGCCCCATAAAATGCGGCTCATTAATGGTTATATTCTTAACGCTTACCGCACTTTGCCCACTAACTAGATCAATCACACGATCAACTAATAAAATAGGATAGCGATGTGGAATCATCTCCATAATGCCTTGAACATCAATATGCTCAAATTTATTATTCTCGGTCATATCTCTTCCTAATCCATAATATAAAATAGATACATATTATTTTTATTTTGAAGTTAAGCGTTTTTTCTCTTTTTAATCAAGCGATTTAAAACAGCTAACTGCCTAAAAAACTGGGTCTTGGGAAATACAGGTGATCCTAGATATTCACCAGGGGTCTTAATATCACTCATTACACCCGATTGAGCTCCAATTCTAACTCCTGTAGAAATTTGCAGATGCCCTGCTATACCTGCTTGACCACCTACTACTACATAATCATCTAATATTGTTGATCCTGATATCCCAACTTGGGCAACAATAACGCACCCCTTACCAATCCTAACATTATGAGCTATTTGCACCAGATTATCTATCCATGTACCCTGTCCGATAATTGTATCTGGTCCTGCACCACGATCTATAGTAGTACATGCCCCAATTTCAACATGATCCTCAATTATAACTCGCCCTAATTGCGGAACCTTAACATGCCCTGAAGGGTCAATTGCAAACCCAAATCCATCTTGACCAATACAAGCACCCGAATATATATGGACATAATCACCAATTATAGAATGAGAAATCACTGAATTAGAGCCAATATGGCAGTTATCGCCAATAACTACATTTTCTTTTATTATGGCTCCGGATTCTATCCATGCATTCTTACCAATAGTAGCATTACCTTCTATAACAACATTGTGAGCAATAGTTGCATTATCACCAACTTGTGCCAATGAATCTATATATGCCGATTTTGATATATAACCTTCTGGTTTATTTTCTGGATAAAAAATATTTGCTGCAATAGCGTAAGATTTATAAGGGTTATCAGATACTAAACAGGCTAGACCCTTAGGAGCCATATCAACCATATCACTAGATACAAAACACGCCGCAGCATTAGTTGATAAAAAGTCATCTTTGTATTTTATATTATCAAAGAAAGTTAAATGAACATTATCTGCATTCTTTAAGCTACTTATATCCTCTAATAACAGATCCTCTGATCCTGAAGCACCAATTAGCTGGCAACCAGTTATTTTAGCTATTTCACCAAGCTTGAAGTTTCGTTCCTTATTAAAAAAACGTGGATCAGCCATTTTCAAACACCTAATCTATTTAAGTTTTAAATCAGGTAATTTTTTATTCATGCGCTTCATAACCTTATCAGTTATATTTAGCGACTTGCTTCCAACAATAATATTCTGCTTAGTAATAATTAGATCTATTTTTTCCTCTTTGGCAATAATTTCACAAACATCAAATATTGCTTTTAAAATAGTATTCATTGCAACTGAATAACTCTTGTCAAGCTTAGCTTTCTTTTTCTGAATTTCATTTCTTGCATCTAACCGGCGTTTTTCAAATTCTTTAGCCTTTTCTATAAACTCATCTTTTGGCATTTTAGCACGCTGCGTCTCTAAAGACTTCATTTCTTTTCTTAACTTATCTTCCTCCTTTTTGACATCAGAAAGAAAACTATCACGCTTTTTTTCAACTTGCTTCTTTACCGACTTAGCGGCCAAAGATTGCGACATAATGGCATCAACATCAACAACGGCAATATTTGTCTGTGCATACACCTGAGTGGAAAACAATATAACTACTAGCGAAAAGGCAAAGAAGCTAGTTCTCCTTAATAGTGAAAGTGTCATAATCAAAAACCTTATATTTTATATATCCTATATTTACTTGTTCTTATTATTCTTATTAGAAGCGAGTACCAAAATCAAACCTGAAACTCTCTTTATCATCATAATTTTCTTTTATATAAGGCACCGCAAAATCAACTCTTATAGGTCCAAAGGGAGACCTCCAAGAAAGACCAACACCAGCCGATGCACGAATCGAAGAATCGTCAAGTATATCAGTTCCCGTTTCATCAATATCAAATAATGAACCAAAATCACTAAATGTGTGCCCTTTTATACCTAGCTCTTTTGGAAGGCCAATTGGAAAAGATGCCTCAACATTGCCCCTATAAAAATAGTTACCACCTAAAGCATCATTAGTTACACTGTCACGAGGACCAACACCAGAGCGCCTAAACCCTCTCAAAGTAGCACCACCTAAGAAAAATCGTTCATTTATTTGAATATCAGAATTACCATAAGATTGAATTGCTCCAACCTCTCCTAAAGTGCTAATAACAACTTGATCTGTTAACGGATAATAATATGATGCACCTGTTTTACCGGAAATATATTTGGCATCACCACCTAGACCTGCTAGCTCTGTATCTAACCAGAAGGTCATACCACTAGTGGTCAAAAAATTACTGTCTCTCGTATTGTAAAATAAGCGCTGAGATATTGCAGAAGTAAATCTAGTTCCTTCTTGATCACGAATATAGCGAGAAGCCACATCTTTAACATTAGCTATCTCATTTTGTTCAGATCTATATTTTAGAGTTTGCCGCCAATTCTCTGATAGAGGATAACCTATTCTTAAACCACCACCCGTACGAACCTGGTCAAATGAGCTTTGTCTTTGATTGTTACGTGTGGTACGGAATAAATCAACTCCTGCGGACAAATCACGGTCAAGGAAATACGGTTCAGTAAAAGATAGATTAAAAGCAGTTCTTTGCCCAGCAATCGTAGTTCCTAAAGATAAATTCTGCCCCTTACCTAAAAGATTGCGTTCCTTAATGTTGAAATCTGCCAAAGGTCCATCTGTTGTTGAAAAACCGGCACCGATAGAAAGCTCACCAGTTGACTTTTCTTGAACATCTATATCTATAATTGTTTTATCAGGGGCAGAACCTTGGGATACACGAACATCTGTACTTTCGAAAAAATTCAAGTTTTTGATATTACGCTCTGACTTAGCAAGTTTTGTTCTGTTAAAGGGATCACCTTCAACTAACCGCATTTCACGCCTTAAAACTTTATCCAAAGTCCTAATATTCCCATTAACATTTATTCTCTCAACAAAAACACGTGGAGTTTCAAGTATATTGAATTCAATAACAACAGTCCTACTCTTATGATCCTTTTTCACATTAGGACGTATATCAACAAAAGCATACTGAAGATCACCAAGCTGATCTGTCATTTTTTCTATGGTTTTTTTGACTTCTTCGGCATTATACCAGTCACCAGACTTAAAACTTATACTTTTGTTTAAAATATCTGCATCAAGCCCCCTAATATCTGAAAATATTTCACTTCCAGAAAACTTATACCTTTCACCTTCATCAATAGTTATCGTTATAAAGAAGTTGTTTTTATCATTAGATAGTTCTGCGTAAGCTGATAAAACCTGAAAATCAGCATACCCTTTTTCTAAATAAAAGTCTCTAAGAAGTTCTTGATCATAAGAAAGGCGATCCGGGTCATAGCGATCGCTACTGCTTAAAAACCTATACCAGGCATTTTCTTTAGTACTTATAACACTACGTAGTTTACTATCACTGTATTTTGAGTTACCAACAAAACGAATGCTCTTAACCTTTGTTATACTACCTTCTTGTATTTCAAAAACCAAATTAACCCTGTTTTGATCCAGACGTATAATTTTGGGTTGTACCGACACGGAAAAACGCCCTTGACGTCTATATATTTGATTTATGCGCGCAACATCTGACCTAACTTTTGTGCGCGTAAAAACCTGCCGAGGCCTCAACTGTATTTCTGACATTAGCTCCTCAGACTCTATTTCATCATTTCCTTCAAAAACGATCTCATTTATTACAGGATTTTCAACAACATCTATCTTCACAACCCCACCAGATAAATTTATCCTTACGTCTGCAAACAATCCCGTTGAGAAAAGAGCTTTCAAAGCGCGATCCAAGTCGCGATCAGTCACTTTATCGCCAACCTTTAGATCAATATAAGAAGCAACCGTGGATTCCTCAACCCTCTGACTTCCTGTGATTTCAATCTTTTTAACGCTTTGCGCTGCAAAAGATAGCGTTGACGCGAACAGCGCTATAGAAAAAAGCAATATATTTACAGCCCTTAAATTATATTTAATAGCACTTATCATAGCAAAATTATTCCATATTCATTTAACGTAAAACTTAATCGGACGGTACATCGAAAATCATAGATAGTAAATCACTAGCGTTAGCATAAATCATGATTCCTGCTAATAATAACAGACCTATCATCATTGCGATGTCCTGAACTCTAGAAGGAACAGGTTTTCCCCAGATTATTTCATAAATGAGGAATAAAAGATAGCCCCCATCAAGTACAGGAACGGGAAGGAGGTTAATAATTCCTATCATAAAGGAAAATACTGCAAGTAAAATAACATACTCATAAAACCCTGACTTAACAGCACTACCGACTTTTTTACCCATTGAGCTTACACCGGAAACCACTTTATCATCATTTTTGCCTTTAAAACCTGCTTCTATAATCTTATATGAGTTTACCACTCCTTCTTTTAGTAAAAAAACAGACCTACCTATTGCTTCAGCTAAAGAAAGGCGAACTACAAACATTTCTTTATCTGGATCATCAAGTAATACAAAATCATAATTATCACTATTTGGGTCAAATAGATGCTGATTAAATTTAGCAGGAAAAACAACCAAAAACGGATGTGCAACCTCCTTTTGAGTTCCACCTTTATATGGTATTCCTACCTCAATTATCTGATCAAAATTTTCAATAACTAATTTACGTGCTTTTTCAATATCACCCTTAACATTTATGCCATTTATAGTTCTAATGCTCTTTTTTAACGAAAGAGAGCTCATTCTAACCATACCCGTTTGACCATGCTTGAGCTCCACTCCTTTTTTATTCTCATACTCAATATGTCTGGCTGCAAAGGTTATTTCTATTTTTTTACCATCACGCAATATAGTATAAGTGTATGGTTTTGGTGGATTCTCATACCATGTTAAGTCATAGATATCTTGAAGACGACGCAGCTTCCTACCATCCATTGCCAATATAATATCGCCAATTTTTATGCCGGCTTCATAGGCTGCGGAATTTACAGCAACTGCATTTATTATTGTAGGGCTTGATCTTTGCCCATATGTAGTAAATAAAGCTACAAGAACAGTGATGGTAAAAAAAATATTTATTAAGGGACCAGCAGCAATAATAAACATTCTTTGCCATACACTTTTTGTGCAAAAAGCAGTTTCTAATTCTTTTGTACTTATCCTTCTTTCACAATTATTTTTATGATCCCATATAACGGGGTTGTTTTTATCAACATCTCCAAATAATTTAACATATCCACCTATTGGGAAAAGTCTTATAGAATACTTGGTTTTATTTTTACCAATAAAACTAATAAGCTCTTTTCCAAAGCCAAAAGAATATTCTTCTACAAATACCCCGCATAATCTAGCCGCTATATAATGTCCCCACTCATGGATCATTATAACTATAGCAAGGGTAACAACTACCATAATACCAAAAGCAAATAAGTTCTCTAAAGTGCCTCCTAATATGGCGGTTATAACTTCCATGTAAAATTAACCCTTAATAAAAAAATCAGGTTATGAGTTGATAAATATCATTAAGATTGGCAAAGGCCATAATACCTATTAAAAACACGAATCCGGCACGAAAAGCATATTCTTGTACTTGTTCTGAAACTGGTCTTCCTATGATAGATTCGATTGCATAAAACATAAGATGTCCACCATCAAGCATCGGAATTGGCAATAAATTGATGAAGCCAAGATTTATAGATAATAAGGCAGCTAATAAAATAAAAGGAACTAGCCCCTTAATAGCCATATCACCGGCTATTGCTCCAATACGAACAATACCACCAAGTTCTGTTGCGCTTCTAACGCCGACAACCATCTGCCATAGAGCTTCTAAAGATGATATGGTCATGACATAACTCTCAATAATAGCTGTTTGCACGGCGCTCATCATTGTGTGAGGTTTAAATTGCTTTTGTGGCATATCAGAAAGATATAGAACTTCTTTATTAGAAACATCACCTAGCATTTTACCTAATTCAATATTCTTCTCACCAACTGGCTTGATTATAAGTTCTTGAATTTTTACATCTTCACCATCTTTGATTTCTTTTTTATGAGGCTTAAAACCAATAGTAAAAGTGGTGTCCATACGCTTTTTCAGCTCAGCAATAATATCCTCTTGCCTTTCATAAGTAACTCCATCAATAGAACCTATACGTTCAATAAGAATTCCATTATCTGCACTAACTAAACCTAAAACCCCAGATTCGCTTTTAAATCCAAAACGATCTTCCATAGGTACTCTTTTAGGTTTTGCATCAATTTCTATGATTTTGCCATCACGTTTAACAACAAAATGCTTTTCTTGATCAAGAGCTACCATCATTTCACGACGAATATCACTAAAGTCATCTATAACCTTACCATCAATGGATATAATAAAATCATGTGGTTTAAAGCCATATTGTTCTGCACTACTTCCAACCATAACTCCTGCTGCAGTCGGCGGAGATACTGGCTGACCATTATAAAAATACAAGCCTGCAAGCAACAATATTGCAAATATATAATTAACAGCAGGACCAGCCACAACGATCAAAGCTCTTTTCCACACAGGCTTGGTATAAAAAGCAACCTTTTTTTCTGCTTCACTCATTTCGCGAACTTTGCCATCTTCTTTAATTTCTTCTGAGTGGCTTGCGCTTGCTGGATCAGTGTCACCAAACATTTGCACAAAGCCGCCCAAAGGAATCATTGAAATCTTCCATCTAGTCCCCGCTTTATCAGTAAAACCATAAATCTCTTTACCAAAGCCAATTGAAAATTGCTCAACTCTAACACCACACATACGCGCAACAATGTAATGCCCCCATTCATGGACAAAAACCAAAATACTTAAAACCACGACTAAAGAGCCACCATATATCCATATATTTTGCCCTAACATTTGAACGAGATCGTAAAAATTCATGTGTTATATTCCTTCTAACCACCTAGCATGAGTTTAGTAACTATATATTCTTTTACCGCAAGATGCACAGTCTTATCTAAATTTTCAACATCTTCAATAGTTATTAATTCGCGAAATGCCAGTTTTGGATACAAATTATCAATAGCGTAGATGTTACATCTCATAATATCACCAAAACTGATTCTTTTTTCAAGGAAAGCTGTAACAGCAACCTCGTTAGAAGCATTAAGAGTAATACAAGCCCCCTGCCCTAATTCAAGGCATTTATAGGCATATTTTAATGCAATAAATTTTTCTGTATCAGGTTTTTCAAAATTAAGTGTTGATAACTCATAAATATCAAGAATATCTCCACCCTTATTTAACCTATTAACCCCGCCACCTAATGCATAAGCTATAGGTGTACGCATATCACTTTGCCCAATTTGAGCGAGTATTGACCCATCTTTATATGATACCATAGAGTGGATTACTGACTGCCTATGAATAACTACTTCTATCTGCTTACCTGAAATACCGAACAGATATGCAGCCTCAATAATTTCAAGTGCCTTATTCATCATAGTTGCACTATCAATAGATATTTTTGCACCCATATCCCAATTAGGGTGTTTTAATGCTTGTTCTGGGGTGGCTATATCAATTTTTTCCTTATCCCAGTCAAGAAAGGGCCCGCCAGACGCCGTAAGTATGATTTTGTCAATTTTATCTTTATTATTTTCTTCTAATACTTGAAATATAGCATTATGTTCACTATCAACTGGAAAAATCTTAACTGTCTTTTCTTTTGCAAGCCTCGTAATAAATTCACCCGCAGCAACTAATGGTTCTTTATTTGCTATAGCAACATTATTACCATTTATAATAGAACTTATAATTGGTTTTAATCCTGCAAATCCAACTATAGCACACATAACAACATCAACTTTATGTGCAGCTACATTTTTTATTGCTTCTTTCCCTGATAAAACTTCTATATTATGCGGTGAAACAAGGTGCTTTAGTTCTTTTTCTAAATATATATCCGCAATCACAGCAAGTTTTGCTTTTACCTTTATTGCAGTTTCTGCCAATAACTTTACGTTTTTATTGGCCGTTACAGCATAAACATCAAAAGATTTACGATTGTTACAAATTACGTCTATTGTATTTTGCCCAACAGACCCCGTAGCCCCTAATATTGTAACCATCTTTTTATGTTTCATACTAGAAAACATAAGATAGCAATGTGATTAAAACAAGGAAAATTGGTGCTCCAAGAAGCATTGAATCTATTCGATCTAACAACCCACCATGACCGGGAATTAAAGACCCTGTATCCTTAACATTTGCCTGCCTTTTAATAAATGATATCAGTAAATCCCCTGCTTGACCAATACTTCCAATAGTTATTCCCAATATAGCGGCCATAAAATATATTACATACCATGGCTCATCATTAAATTGTGGGTGTATTCCCATGTATGACACCCAAATCATTGCAAAAAGAGCAGGAAAAAATAAGGCTCCCCCAAATCCTGACCATGTCTTATTAGGGCTTATTTGTTGAATTAACTTAGGTCCACCAAAAGTCTTTCCTACAAAAAAAGCTCCGATATCACTAAACCAAATCATTCCAAGAAATAAAATAAGCACATTTATAGAGTAAACCTCTCTTAGAGCAAGAAAACTACTATAAGATATGGCCATATATATTATACCCAAAACCATAGTAGGTAAAAAGAACTCGGTTTTTTTGGCTAGACTGTACCACTCATAAACAGAAATAACAAAAGCAACTAAAAGCCAAGCAATAAGATAGTAATTACCATGAATAATGGAAAAAATAAAAGGTGGAGCAATTAATATAGCCGATATAATCCTTTTATTTAATGTTGATGACATAATCACAGACTCTTCTTAGAACTTTGTATTGCGCCAAAGCGCCTGTCTCTTGATGCATACTCACTTATGGCATAAAGCAAATCCTGTTTATTAAAATCTGGCCATAAAGTAGGAACAAAAACCATTTCCGTATAAGCACATTGCCAAAGCAAAAAATTACTAATTCGCTGCTCCCCGCTTGTTCTTATCAGTAAATCTGGATCAGGAATTTCCGAAGTCATTAAATATTTAGATATTTTATCCTTTAGCGTTGCCCTATCAGGAGGTTTTTTACAGCATAGAGCATCTTCTATTATCCTATATGTAGCATGAACTATATCTTGTTGACCACCATAATTTAGGGCCATAATAACATGGATACCACTATTATTTTCTGTAAGTTTTTCTGCATTTTCTATTAAATCAACAATATCACGATCAAAAGCCGATCTATTACCAATAACCGATAGTCTTGCATTTCTCTTATGAAATTCAGCCGTTTCCGATCTTAAATATTGCCGTAGCAACTTCATCAAATATTTAATTTCTTGCTCTGGTCTATTCCAGTTTTCCGAAGAAAAACCAAATAAAGTAAGATATTTAATGCCAAGCTCATTTGCAGTTTCTATAATATGACTAACAGTCTCAGAGCCTTTTTTATGCCCCATACTGCGCGGCAAACCACGCTTTTTTGCCCAACGCCCATTTCCATCCATGATAATAGCAACATGACGAGGTATATTATCTAAAATTATATCGAAACCACTAGTCATAAAATATACTCTGTGAGCTAAACTGTCATAATATCTTCTTCTTTTGAAGATAGCATCTTGTCTATCTCTTTTATTGTTTCATCGGTTAATTTCTGTATTTCATCGGATAACCGTTTTAGCTCATCTTCTGAAATATCGCCGTCTTTTTCCATTTTCTTGACACTATCCATGGCATCTTTGCGAACGTTTCTTACAGATATACGTGCGCTTTCTGCAGATTTTCCTGCTATTTTAGCAAGCTCTTTACGTCGTTCTTCATTAAGGTCAGGTATTGGAATTCTGACATTATTACCATCAGGCATTGGGTTTAAACCGAGCCCAGAATCCCTAATGGCTTTTTCAACCATTTTAACGGCTGACCCATCCCAAACTTGAACTGAGATAAGTCGCGGTTCAGGAACGCTAACTGTAGCAACTTGGTTTATTGGCATTTTACTACCGTACATATCCACAACAACGCTATCAAGCAAACTTGCAGATGCTCTTCCTGTTCTAAGACCTGAAAATTCTTTATGAAGAGCCTCCACGGCACAATCCATACGGCGTTTTGTTTCCTGCTTATTATAAGACATTTATTAACCCCTCTTTATCTATGTGTTAGTTACAATAGTATAATGACCTTGCGAACAGGCAACTTTGGCAAAATTACCCTTTTCCATTACTGAAAAAACAACTATTGGAATATCATTTTCACGAGCAAGTGAAATAGCCGTAGCATCCATTATTCTTAAATCTTTAGTTAATACATCTATATATGATACCTTATCATAACGATTAGCATCAGGGTTAACTTTAGGATCACAATCATATACCCCATCGACCTTAGTACCCTTCATAATAACATCACAGTTCATTTCAGAAGCACGTAAAGCAGCGGCCGTATCAGTTGTAAAATATGGATTTCCTGTACCAGCGGCAAAAATAACCACACGTCCTTTTGCCATATGTCTTATAGCCTTACGACGTATATATGGCTCACATATAGAATCCATACGAATTGCAGATTGTACGCGCGTATTTACCCCCATATTTTCCAAAGCATTTTGCAACGCCAAAGCATTCATTACAATACCAAGCATTCCCATATAATCTGCAGTGGTGCGATCCATTCCATCTGCTGCTCCAGAAACCCCTCTAAAAATATTACCTGCCCCAACAACCACACAAACTTCAATTCCCAGATCTATTGCTTCTTTAATATCATATGAAACCCTTTCAACTGTTGAAGAGTCTAATCCAAAATCCTTCTCCCCCATAAGAACCTCCCCTGACATCTTAAGCATGACCCTCTTATAAGGGGAAGGGGAAGGAGAAACAGAGGATAATATATTAGTTTGATCTTTTGTGGATGTCATGCTCATTCCATCTGTATCATAGGAGTTACATTATTGTAATATAGTGACAGCCACGCAACGAAGCAAGTCCGCAATACGTGGCTGTTTATATTTGTACTATAGAAAATCAACCGTTTGCTACGGCAGCAACTTCCGCTGCAAAATCTTCTTCTTCTTTTTCAATACCTTCACCAAGATGAATACGAGTAAATCCAGTAATTTTTATCTCTGAACCAGCATCATCACCAGAAGACTTCACCGCTTGTGCAACAGTTTTATCGGTATCCATGATAAATGGCTGCTCCGTTAAGCATATTTCACTATAAAACTTGCGAATACGTCCTTCCACCATTTTTTCTGCAATCTCAGCAGGCTTACCAGAAGCAATGGCCTGCTCTTTTAGAACATTACGCTCACGCTCTAAAACATCTGGTGCAACCGAGTCTTTATCCAAGAACTGGGGGTTAGCAGCAGCTACATGCATTGCTACTTGCTTACCTATAGCTTGCAAAATCTCTGTACTTGCTCCAGATTCAAGGGCAACAAGAACGCCAATTTTACCAAGACCTTCATCTAATGCACTATGGACATAACCTACAACACTTCCTTGTAAAACTGACAATCTTTCCATACGACGAATCGTCATATTTTCACCAATTGTTGCAATCAAATCAGTTAAGGTTTGCTCAACAGTTTTGCCGTCAATTTCAGATGACTTTAATTCGTCTAAATTATTAACATTAAGTGCATTAGCAGCGACTTTACGAACAAATGACTGGAATTCTTCATTACGAGCGACAAAATCTGTTTCTGCATTTATTTCTACAATCGCACCATTTGTGCCATCAGTAACAACTGCGACCAGCCCTTCTGCTGCTGTACGACCTGATTTCTTAGCAGCTTTTGCCATACCTTGGGTACGAAGCCAATCAACTGCTTTTTCCATATCGCCATCATTTTTAACCAACGCTTTCTTAGCGTCCATCATGCCAACGCCTGTAGATTCGCGTAGTTCCTTTACCATTGATGCTGTAATATTAGCCATCTTTTTATCCTCTTTTAATCTAAAAGTGTTTGAATATAGTTTATAATTATGCAGATACCGCCTTTTTGGTTTCAGTTTTATCCTCGATTTCTTCTACTTTAGCCTCCACCTTTTCTTCTGCGCCGTCTTTATCTTCTAATTTTTCATCAGACTTTTCAGCATTACTTTTATCAGCTTCCTCTGCTTTAGTTTTTTTACTATTTTTCTTAGACTTTTTTTCTTTTGGCAAATCTACCTTAATATCTTCCTGTGCGCCAATATCTCTGCCACTAGCACTTAGCTCTGCTTGAAGACCATCGAGAACAGCACCAACGACAAGTTCACAATAAAGATCTATTGCACGTAAAGCATCGTCATTTCCAGGTATTATATAATCAACACCTTCGATATTACTGTTACTATCTACAATGGCAAAAACAGGGATTCCAAGTTTGTTTGCCTCTTTTATAGCAATTTCTTCCTTGTTAGTATCAATAACAAACAAAGCATCAGGCTGCCCTCCCATATCTTTGATACCACCAATAGCTGCCTCAAGCTTGTTCCGCTCTCGCGTCATCATCAAAAGCTCTTTCTTTGTGTATCCAGATCGATCACCACAAAGAATATCTTCTAGCTCACGCAAACGATTTATAGAAGCGGTAATAGTCTTCCAGTTTGTCATCATTCCGCCAAGCCAGCGTTGATTAACATAGTATTGGCCACAGCGCTTAGCGCTCTCTGCTATTGTTGTTTGTGCTTGTCTTTTTGTTCCAACGAATAAAATACGCCCCCCCTTAGAAACAATATTACGTATTTCTATCAAGGCTTCACGAAGCATTGGTTGGGTTTGTTGAAGATCAAGAATATGAACACCATTACGCACACCAAATATATACTGACGCATTTTTGGATTCCATCTACGTGTATGATGACCAAAGTGAACGCCAGCCTCTAAAAGTTGGCGCATAGTGAATTCAGGTACTGCCATTTTATTTCTCCTTTACCGGTTATACCTCTGCGAAATATTGAGTAGCTGTTTGTAGGTAATCGTAAACTAAGCTACACCGGACGGACTTATACCCACAGATAGATATAGTCCTAAACCTCGCATGTGAATTTAAAACTTAGGTTTTCTAACGTGAAACATCTTGTAATGCAAGAAAAAATCTTAGACCATATATTATACATAATATTATACATATGTTCATAATTCTGATATTTCGATAATCCCCTTTTCAGAACGCAAGGTATTTCTAGCTTTAGAGCTAAGCGACCAGCCCCCCGGGATTTTAATATAAACAACGCGATTATCATCCAAATGGGCATATATGCTAATCTTTGAACGCCCTTTCCCTTCTATATCAAGAAACTCTTTAACCTTTTGGGCACCTTGATAAGATTTTAGATGTATATTTATTTCATTTATTTTCCCATCTAAAGCCAATTCTAATGGCTGAATTTTTGAGCAAGTTAGACGTAATTGATCTTCTTTTGTCTCCGCTTCAATATCAAGCAATAGGGATTCTCCTACCTCTAAATATTCACGTGCAGAACTTAGGGTTTCAGAAAATATAGTTACTTCGTAAATACCTGTAGGATCTGACAATTGTAAAAATGCATATTTATTGCCTTTTTGTGATATTTTCTCCTGCTTCTTAAGCAAAACACCTGCCATCTGATAAATAGCAGAACCTTTAGAAAGAATATCATTTTCTACATAGTTAAAAGATTTAATTTTCATACGCTCAAACTGCGCCAAACACGTATCTAATGGATGGGCAGACAAATAAAACCCAACAGCATCAAATTCATGTGATAGTTTTTCTAAAGAATCCCAATCAGCTATATCAGGCAAACTAGGCATGCCAAGACCTGTATCACCACCATCATCTCCAAAAAGGCTAACCTGACCAGTTATTCTTTCTTCTGCAAGAGATTGCGCATATTTTAAAATTATATCACTTCCTTTGCTTAGTGATGCCCTGTTATCATATAAGCAATCAAACGCACCGGCACTTATAAGGCGCTCAAATTGTCGCCTATTCATTGTTCTAGGGTCTAAGCGAGAAGCAAAATCTTGTAAGTCTTTGTAATTACCATTTTTTGTGCGTTCATCTACTAGAATTTCCATAGCATCCCCACCAACACCTTTAAGAGCTGCTAAAGCATAACGAACACCGCCATTTTCAACCTTAAAATCAGGTGCAGATTTATTTATATCAGGGCTATATAATGAGATTTTAGCCTTATCCATATCCTGCTTGAATATACTAAGCTTATCTGTATTGCCAAGATCAAGGCACATAGAAGCCGCCATGAACTCAACAGGGTAGTTTGCCTTTAACCACGCTGTCCAATAAGCAATAAGCGCATAAGCTGCTGCATGGGATTTATTAAAACCATAGCCCGCAAATTTTGCAATTTGATCAAAAATTTTAGATGATTTTTCATTATCAACACCATTATGTTTTTTTGCACCATCTACAAATAATTTGCGCTGATTATCCATTTCTTCCTTAATCTTCTTACCCATTGCCCGGCGAAGTAAATCCGCTCCACCAAGGGTATAGCCTGCAAGTTTTTGCGCTGCTTGCATCACTTGCTCTTGATAGATCATAATTCCATAAGTTTCCTCAAGGAACGGTTGAAGTATTGGGTGCATATAGTCAGGTTCTTCTTTTTTCTCCTTAACATCAATATATTTAGGAATATTGTCCATAGGCCCTGGTCGATAAAGAGCCACAAGTGCGATAATATCCTCAAAACGATTAGGTTTAACCTTTTTCAAGGTATCTCTCATACCTGCGCTCTCAAGCTGAAATACACCTACCGTATTGCCCTGAGCCATCAAATCATAAGTTTTCTTATCATCCAAAGGTATATCAAGAGCATCAATCTTTTTTCCTGTGTGCTCTTCAATAAATTCTATACTTTTTTGCACGACAGTCATGGTTTTTAGCCCAAGAAAGTCAAATTTTACTAAACCTGCTTGCTCTACATATTTCATATTGAATTGAGTCACAGGCATATCAGAGCGTTGATCACGATATAAGGGTACAAGCTCATCAAGCGGGCGATCTCCTATAACAACGCCTGCAGCATGGGTTGAAGCGTGGCGATAAAGCCCTTCAAGCTGTAATGCTATATCAATCAATTTTCCCTGTACTTCATCTTTGCGTTTTTCGGCGCGTAAATCGGCATCGGCATCTAATGCTTCTTGTAATGTCATAGGATTAGCAGGATTATTAGGTATCATTTTAGCAATGCGATCAACTTGACCATATGGCATTTGCAAGACTCGCCCCACATCGCGCACAACGGCTCTGGCTTGCAATTTACCAAAGGTTATAATCTGCGCTACACGATCAAAACCATAGCGCTCTTGAACATATTTAATAACCTCATCACGCCTATCTTGACAAAAGTCAATATCAAAGTCTGGCATAGATACGCGCTCTGGATTAAGAAAACGTTCAAATAGCAACCCAAATTCCAACGGATCAAGGTCGGTTATCCTTAACGCCCAAGCAACAATAGAACCAGCACCTGACCCCCTGCCTGGTCCAACAGGGATATTATTATCTTTTGACCATTTGATAAAATCAGAAACGATAAGAAAATATCCTGGAAAACCCATTTTATTTATAACATCAAGCTCAAAATCAAGGCGCTCTAAATATGGTTTTGCAGCTTCCTTCTTTTCCTTATCACTCATATATTTCTTATAGACAAATTTTTCTAAACGCCATTGCAACCCTTCTTTTGATTGCGCGGCAAGCTCTTGTGACTCTGATCGCTTACTTTCTGTTTCAAAAGGAGGTAATATCGGCGCAATAGGCTTTAACAAAAATGAACAACGCTGCGCTATTACTACAGTATTTTGAATCGCTTCTGGTAAGTCTTTAAATAAAGAAACCATTTCTGATGAAGATTTGAAATAATGCTCTGATGTAACCTTGCGCCTGTCTCTTTCTGTTACATATCGCCCCTCAGCAATACATAAAAGCGCATCATGCGCTTCATGTGCAGCCCTATTTTTGAAATAGCAATCATTAGTAGCTACAATCGGAACATCATATTTATAAGCCAAATCAACTATTGAATTTTCAACCTTATCTTCTTCGGGGAGGTTGTGGCGCTGTATCTCAATATAAAAACGATCCGCAAAAATATTTTTTAATAAAGTTAAAGCTTCTTCTGATTTATCATTTTGTCCATGCAACATGGCTTGAGCAATTGTTCCTCTCATTGCCCCACTAAGACATATTAAACCATCATTATGCTTTTCTATAATATCAAATGATGAAATAATCTCATTATTATTATCTTCTTGCATATAGGCATTGCTTATAATTTTACAAAGATTTTTATATCCGACCCTATTTTGAACAAGCAAAACTAACTGATTGCCATCTTTATTAATACTGACCTGACAGCCTAATATTGGTTGAATACCCGCTTTAGAAGCTTCAATAGCAAATTCCATAGCCCCAAAAAGGTTATTCGTATCAGTAACTGCAACTGCGGGCATATTTTCTTTAATGCAAAGATCTACAAGGTCTTTAACCTTGATTGCCCCTTCCGCCAGTGAATATGCAGAGTGAGTATGAAGATGTATAAAATTTTCTGTCATAAGGACTATAGCCTAACAAAAATTATAATATGATATCTATTTAAAATACTAATAAGGCAAAACCCGTCCAGATTTTACCTCTAATATACGATCCATTTTATTCGCTAAATCAAGGTTATGCGTAGCAATAAAGGCACCTATTCCCCTCTTATGAACCAAATCCAATAGCATTTCAAACACGTCTTCCGCCGTTTCAGGGTCAAGATTACCAGTTGGCTCATCTGCAAATAAAAGTAAAGGATCATTTGCTAAAGCTCTGGCAATAGCAACTCGTTGCTGTTCCCCTCCAGATAAAGTAGCAGGTCTATGATTTAAACGATCCTCAAGCCCAAGCTGTACTAATAGATCTTCTGCCTTGATATTAGCTTCCTCGGGTTTTTTACCAGATATTATTTGTGCTAAAGCAACATTTTCAAGTGCACTAAATTCAGGCAATAAGTGATGAAATTGATATACAAAGCCAATATGTTGGCTTCTCAATTTAGTGCGCGCACGATCATTTAAGGTTGATACATCGTTATCACCAATAATAACTTGACCAGAACTTGGTGCATCTAATAATCCCAATATATGCAAGAGCGTAGATTTACCAGAACCACTTGGACCAACAAGAGCGCAAATCTCCCCCGAGTAAAGGCGTAAATCAACATTATTCAAAATATTTAAAATATTATACCCTTGTTTATAAATTTTATTAAGCCCACGAACCATAAGAATAAGCTGCCCTTCTTCGATTAAAGGCTCCTCATATGTTTCATCAAGCAAGTCATCATCGTCATCTTCTTCAAAAAAGAAACTTGCATCTTCA
>JALTAZ010000151.1 GCA_027075555.1 Micavibrio sp. | reverse complement strand
GCCAATATATACATATAAAAAGCCATATAAACCAATATCGAAACATTATTTTTCAAAATCGAAACCAACCAATAAATAACATAATAAAATTAAGAACTCTTATTATATATATTTTAAATATATCTTTATATTACTGTATTATTACAACTAGTACAGTATTTATTATACTTATTCTTTACATGTTTTTTCTTGACCTTTTGTGATTTATACGCTAGTATCTACATAAGCTAATAACTTGAGGAAGATGTAATGAGCAGAAGTTTTAGCGGTATAAACCCAGGGGATGCTAAATCTGGACATGGTGGAG
The DNA here is from genome assembly GCA_027075555.1 of Micavibrio sp. Taxonomy (GTDB): domain Bacteria; phylum Pseudomonadota; class Alphaproteobacteria; order Micavibrionales; family Micavibrionaceae; genus UBA1672. The sequence goes on along the minus strand of JALTAZ010000151.1, from coordinate 6,538 downwards.
AGGCCAGAAGGGTCTCAGCGCAGGAGAGAAGACCTAAAAAATCAAAGGATGATGATGACTTTCCTTTTATACCGCAAAGTTTTGACGCTCCACCTGTGGTTTACAGGAAAGGAGAAGGGTTCTTCTCTAGATTAGCAAAGCAAATGAGCTTTGAAGAAGGGCAGCCTCACGAGTATATCTGATAAAGTAACGGCGGGTTGAACAATACGATGTAAATAAAGAAGGCGAAATAAGAGAGTCTTTATGGTTTGGGAAATTAAAAAGAGGAAAAATCCTCGTACCGGTTGAAAAAAGAGCGAAAGCTTAAAAAATACAAAAGAATGAAGGCGAAACAAAAGAGCCTTTGAGTTTGGGAAATAAAAGAAGGCGACCGAAATATCGGCGTCTTTTTTTATTATATACATTGCATATCTATATAAATACTATATGTAAAGGTTAATAGTCGTACTATCTTAAATATAGTTGTATTAAACGACCTGCACGCTTAATACCAATTTTTACCCCCTTAGAAGAAGAAGCATTTAAAGCCCTATCCACCTGTGATGTATCAGTAATTCTTTTACCATTTATATCTATTATTATATCTCCAGGTAATATAGTACGCCCAAAGAAAAAACCACGTGGACTTTGAACAACGACAACACCATCTTCCTCACCAGTCAAGCCAATTTCAACAGAAACCGCCGGATTAAGATTCGATATAACCGCTCCGTTAAGTGCGTGCCTTCCCTTAAGAACTACTGTATTACGTGGTGGATTATCTGGTGGGGCAATCGCTTTAATCTTTAAATCAATAACTTTACCATTGCGAAGAACTCTTACATTTGCCAACTTGCCTATTGGCACTGTAGCCATTCTGAATTTAAGCTCTGCAACATCTTTTATTTCATAACCATTAACACTTACAACTATATCTCCAGCTTTAACCCCTGCTTTTTTAAACGGGCTGACAGAATGAATATTTGATAATATTGCTCCTACAGGACGATCCATACCCAAACTATTAGCTATATCTGGTGTAACATCTTGAACCTGCACGCCAAGCCACGGACGAATAATACCATTTGCTCCAACTTGACCATTCATTTCTGCCGCTATTACGCTAGCGACCATTTCCGATGGAATTGCAAAACCTATCCCCATCGAACCACCACTGCGAGAATAAATCGCCGTATTTATTCCAACAACCTTCCCATCCATTGAAACCAAAGGTCCACCAGAATTGCCAGGATTTATAGCAGCATCAGTTTGTATAAAGAAATTATAATCATTTATATCCAAAGATGAACGCCCCTGCGCCGATACTATACCGCTAGTAACCGTTTGACCTACTCCAAATGGATTACCAATCGCCAAAACCAGATCTCCCACCTCAAGAGATTCACTAGGCTTTAGGGTAACAAATGGTAGGCTTACATCTTTCTCTTTTACTCTAAGTAAAGCAAGATCAGAGGCTTCGTCTATTAGAACGACATCTGCCTCATATTCATTACCATTATTTAAAGATATTGTAATTTCTTGCGCCCCTTTAATTACATGAGCATTCGTAACAACTAGGCCATCTTCTGTGACAAGAACTCCAGAACCTAGCGCACTTTCAAGATATTTTCTTAACTGCCCTCCAAACATATCTTTATTAAAAAACATTCCAAAAAAGGGGTCATCCATAAACGGGTTTTTAAAGCCCGCTATTACGTTTCGCTTTGTATAAATATTCACCACTGCAGGAGCCACTTTTTTAACTAACGGCGCAAATGAAAGTTTTATCTGCTCATTATTCTGTGGCACCACCAGATCTCTTGCAAAAGATTGCAAAGGTAAAAGCAAGACTAGAAAGGTCATAAAAATTCTGATAAGCATGAGTTAAATCTAGAACTAGCTGCAAAAAAATACAAGAGCATAAATATAAAAATGACCCAAAAGAATCGCTTTACATTAAATGATATACGCAATAGCAAAAATAAAGACTCGCCTCTAGTATGCTTGACCAGCTACACCACATCCATGACTAAAATAATAGATAAATATTGCGATATTATTCTAGTTGGAGATTCTCTTGGCATGGTCATATATGGTATGGAAAATACTCTAGGAGTGACGCTGGATATGATGATAAATCATGGAAAAGCCGTTATGAGAGCCAATCCATCCTCTTTTGTAATCATTGATATGCCATATGGCACTTATGAAGATAATCCAGATCAAGCATATAAAGCCGCCAAAACTTTAATAGATGAAACAAGTTGCAACGCCGTAAAGATTGAAGGGGGTGCAAATATAACAAAAACCATAAAACACCTTTCAAATAATAATATCCCTGTTATGGCGCATATTGGACTAAAACCGCAATCTGTTGTTAAAGAAGGTGGCTATAAAGTAAAAGGTAAAACCAATCAAGAAATTCATAACCTTTTAGAAGATGCTAAAACCGCTGAAAAATCAGGAGCATTTGCAATTTTAATTGAAGGAACAATAGAACATGTTTCGCGTGAAATTACCAATTTAGTGAATATACCAACTGTTGGAATAGGAGCATCTAGTGCCTGTGATGGTCAAATTCTGGTTATTGATGATATGCTTGGTCTAAATACTGGCCATACAGCCAAGTTTGTAAAGCAATATGCAAATATTGCAGATGAAATTGACAAAGCCGTAGCAAATTATTCTACAGAAGTTAAAAATAGAACCTTTCCGAACAAAAAGCATGTTTATATAGGATAAATGATAATGCAAATTGCAAAAACTTTTGATGATATTAATAGTCTTAAAAAAGAAAACCCGGGGAGAATTGCTTTTGTTCCTACTATGGGAGCATTACATAAAGGGCATCTATCCCTTATTCAACTAGCCAAAAATCATGGGGATCAGGTTATAGTCAGTATCTTTGTAAATCCTACTCAATTTGCACCTAACGAAGATTTTGACAGCTATCCCCGCGATATAGAAAAAGATGCTAAAATGCTATCTTCAGAAGGTGTAAATATATTATTTATTCCCACTAATGAAGTTATATATCCCAACGGGTATAATAGTGAAATTAAGGCTAAAGAAGCAGCAAAAGGCCTTGAAACCGATTTTCGCCCACATTTTTTTGACGGTGTAGTAAATGTTGTTAATAGACTATTTAGTGCAGTAAAACCCGATATTGCCATTTTTGGTGAAAAAGATTTCCAACAATTGCAAGTAATTAGAGAAATGGTTGAAACTCTTAATTTACCAATAGAAATAATCGGAGCACCTATAGCTCGCGATGAGTATGGACTTGCTCTATCATCACGCAATACATATTTATCAAAAGATGAATTGAAAATTGCGCGCACTCTTAATGTTGTATTGAGAAATACAGCTATAACAAAAGATTATGAAACAGCCAAATCACGATTACTGTCTAATGGTTTTGATAAAGTTGACTATATTAAACAGCGATGGGGAAGAGTCCTAGGCGCCGCTTGGGTTGGGGGAACACGCCTTATTGATAATGTCGAAATTACTGATTTTTGACAAACTTTCTAAGTGGCGCCTAATGAACTTCCATAGACTCACGGCTGAAAAGTTATTCCATACTAAAGAAAAGCCCCGTTAAGCGGAGCTTTTAAATTCTAACTTGCGGCAGCCACCTGCTCTTCTGGCTCATCACCATATTCATCATTATACTGAACAGGTCCAGAATCTTGACCCTTGGCATCAACATCACGATCAACCAATTCAATTACCGCCATTGGGGCGCAATCACCATAGCGAAAACCAGCCTTTAACACTCGAACATAACCACCAGGGCGATCTTCATAACGCTCTGCAAGTACTTCAAATATTTTCTTTACTTGAGTCTCATCACGCATTTTTGCAATAGCTTGTCGACGCTTTGCAACAGCTTTATCCGGATTAGCCGCTGCATGTTTTCCTAAAGTAATAAGTTTCTCAACATAGGGGCGAAGCTCCTTAGCTTTTGGCAAAGTCGTTACAATCTGCTCATGCTTAATCAAACTAGCCGCCATATTTGCAAGCATTGCCTTGCGGTGGCTAGAGGTTCTATTTAATTTACGATGCTTTATACGATGTTTCATCATACTTCCTTTTCTGCCACTTATGGCGTTACTGCGGTCTCACGTTATGAGAACCATGACAAATCTGATATGCACTCAAATAATTAAGTTACATATCAGTGCGGCACCATGCCTATTAAAATTGTTGATCATCAAGTTTTTTGGCCAACTCTTCTATATTCTCAGGAGGCCAACCCTCAACTTGCATACCAAGATACAATCCCATAACCTGAAGCACCTCTTTAATCTCATTCAAAGATTTACGTCCAAAGTTAGGAGTACGAAGCATATCGCTCTCACTCTTTTGCACAAGATCACCAATATAAACAATATTATCATTTTTCAAACAATTCGCACTACGAACAGAAAGCTCAAGCTCTTCAACTTTACAAAGTAAGTTCTTATTAAATGGTAATTCCTGCTCTTCTTCTTTTTCTTTTTCTTCCTTTGGCTCATCAAAATTAACAAATATCTGGAGTTGATCTTGCATAATACGAGCGGCATAAGCCACTGCATCTTCTGGTGATATTACGCCATTTGTTTCAACACTCATCGTCAACTTATCATAGTCAGTGGTCTGACCAACGCGCGTATCAGTCACTTCATAGGTAACTTTACGAACTGGAGAAAAAACAGAATCGATAGGAATCATGCCCACAGGACATTCCTCAGGACGATTTTGAGCAGCAGGACGATAACCCTTACCTGTATCAACTGTCATTTCCATATTTAACTTTGCGCCCTTATCAAGGGTACATATGATTAAGTCAGGATTCATAATCTCAATATCTGCGCCTGCTTCGATCTGAGCCGCAGTTACTTCACACGGTCCTTCTGCTGACAGGCGCATTTTGCGAGCACCCTCAGCGTGCATGCGAACGGCCAATGCCTTTAAGTTCAGTATGATATCAGTTACATCTTCACGAACCCCTTCAACCGAAGTAAATTCATGTAAGACACCATCAATTTGTACAGCAGTCACAGCCGCACCTTGCAATGATGAAAGAAGAATGCGACGCAAAGCATTACCGAGAGTAAGACCAAAGCCTCGCTCTAGTGGTTCTGCTACAACTTTACCCATATTAACACGACCTGTATCAATAACATCAAGCTTTTGGGGCTTAATCAGCTCTTGCCAGTTTTTCTGTATCAAGATCAACTCCTCTTGTATAAATTTTATTAAATGTTCAGTGTTACTTATTTCTTTACTTCTATACTCGACGGCGCTTTGGCGGACGGCAACCATTATGCGGTATTGGTGTAATATCCTTAATTGATTTAATTGTAAAACCAATTGACTGCAAAGCGCGTAATGCTGACTCACGACCAGACCCTGGACCTTTTACAAGAACGCTAAGCTCTTTCATGCCGTGGTCTTGAGCCTTACGCCCGGCATCTTCTGCCGCCATTTGTGATGCATAAGGGGTTGCCTTACGAGAACCTTTGAACCCCATCATTCCAGATGAAGACCATGACACCACATTTCCCTGATCATCGGATATAGTTATCAAAGTATTATTAAAAGTAGAATTCACATGAGCAATGCCCGATACAATATTCTTTTTCTCTTTTCTTTTTGCTTTTGTCTTTGGCTTAGCCATAATCTTTATCCTTCCCTATTTCTTCTTACCCGCAATTGGCTTTGCAGGACCTTTACGAGTGCGCGCATTAACACGAGTATTTTGTCCGCGCACAGGAAGACCATTTCTATGACGAAGCCCGCGATAGCATTTCATATCCATCAAACGCTTTATATTCATTGAAACTTCACGACGAAGATCCCCTTCAATTTTATAGTCACCTTTATCAATTTCATTGCGAATTGCATTTAATGTATCCTCATCAGCCTGTCCCATGCGCATTTGCACATCAATATTAAGCTTTTCACAGATTTTAAATGCCGTAGTGCGACCGATACCATGAACGTAAGTCAAAGAAATCGGAATACGTTTACTATCGGGTACATTTACCCCGGCGATACGTGCCATTATTTTTCCTTTCAAATATCTACAGAAATTTTAGAAACACTAAAATCTCAACCAAACCGTATATAGCTCTGCTCGTTAAGCTTTCACTACGCCAGTTTGTAAACCAAATTAACCTACCTACTGCCCAACAAAATCGATGCATTAACACCAGATATATAATAATCAGGCCGTAAGAATGGGCGCATTATAGGGTTTAATGCGCCCACGTCAACAAAATTATGAATATTCATTATACAGAATAATAAAATATAATTTTTATCCCTAATAAGCAATAATTGCCTCAATCTGAGAAGTAACATCATCAATGGGTTTCATACCATCTACATGTCTTAATATCCCCTTATCTTCGTAATAAGGCAGTAAAGGAGCCGTTTGACGACCATATACTTCTAGGCGATTTTTTAAAACGATCTCATTATCATCGCTCCTAGTTTCACCTGATTCTAAAGCCCTTGTTCTTATACGATCAAGTAAAATATCGTGATCCACCTCTAAAACAATCACATG
>JALTAZ010000150.1 GCA_027075555.1 Micavibrio sp. | reverse complement strand
CGCGTTCTTATCAAATATGAAATATTGATTTAGTACCTCCATTATTGTTTTTAGATCATTGCTTTCTAGAAAATTTGGAGAGCCCCCACCAAAATGAAGATGCGACACGGGCATTTTACTTGCTATATTATTGCCCGCTATCTCTATTTCTTTTATCAAAGTTTTAACATATTGTTTAACTGGGCTATAAGTATTAGCAACCTTGGTATTACAACCGCAATAATGACAAAGAATATGGCAAAAAGGTATATGAATATAAATTGATATTGGCGTGTTTTCAGATAAAGACCGTAACAAACCCTTATATTCTACTTGGCTTATTTCCTGATTAAAATGCACAGCCGTAGGATAGCTGGTATAGCGCGGAACAGGACGATCATATTTTTGCAATAACGCAAGATTTTCCATAGGTAAATGCCTTTAGTCGAAAATGTAAATTTATATATTTTCATGCTAAATAATAGCAAAAAGATAACTATTATATAATTATGTACACATTGACCATGATCAAGTTTCATTATTTTTAAATGCTGTTATAGTGGGTTGGTAGCTTATATAACCTAAATGAAGTAAGGGCAATGGAACAAGACATCATCATTATCGGAGCAGGTCCTGCAGGTTTAAGTTTTGCAAGAGATATTGCTTCTACGGGCATGAATATTACTATACTAGAAAAACAGCCGGAAAAGGTCTTGGAAAATCCGCCTTATGATGGTCGCGAGATTGCCCTGACCCACCTATCACGGCGTATAATGAGTAATCTTGGAATGTGGGACTTAATTCCAAATAGTAATATTTCCATGATTAAAACTGCTAAGATATTAAATGGTAAGTCACCTTATGCTCTGTGTTTTGATCATGACGAAGCAGGTGAAGATACTTTGGGTTATATGATTTCTAATCAGCAAATCAGAAAGGCTGCTTATAGATCTTTAAAAGATTTTAATAACATAAGGATTATGGATAAAACTGAAGTGACAAACCTTAGTACAGATAACAAAGAAGGCTGGGTTAAGTTATCTGATGGGAAAGATTTAAAAGCTCCGCTAATAATTGCCGCAGATAGTCGCTTTTCCGCAACGCGTCGCATGATGGGAATTTCAACATCGATGTTGGATTTTGGTCGTACCTGTGTTGTATGTACGATGAGCGTACAATTACCGCATAATGATACGGCGTATGAGTGCTTTCATTTTGGTCGTACACTGGCGGTTTTGCCTATGAATAATAATCAAGTATCTATTGTTATCACCCTAAAATCAGAGGAAAGCCATGATCTTCTTTCTATGAGTAATGGTGATTTTGCCATGGATATAGAGCGTAGAATTGAAAGTAAATTTGGCAAAATGGAGCTGACAAGCAAGCTTTACCCATATCCATTGGTGGCAACATTTGCTAAAACCTTTAATAAAAATAGGTTTGCTATGATTGGCGATGCTGCTGTTGGTATGCACCCAGTTACAGCGCATGGATTTAACCTTGGTCTGCGCGGCGCACATATTTTGGCAAAAGAGATCAAAACCGCAATGACTTGTGGTATTGATTATGCATCACACACAATATTAGATAATTATAGCCGTAAGCACCGCCATATATGCGCACCACTTTACCATGGTACTAATGCGCTAGTTACACTTTATACCAGGGAAACCACCACCGCTAAATTTGCACGCAGAGCATTACTCAGGTTAGGAAATCACATAGGCCCTGCGCGACGCTTAATAATAAACCAACTTACCGAAAGTAAGGTAGCTTAGATTCCGAACCTCAAAACGCTATATTATTATATGTAATATATTATATTTTATATGTCACACATACCTATTTTACCGCTTTACCATAATGTTTCACGTGGAACATTATGTGAACGCTATTTGTATACGTAACATAATTAGGGCTAACCACGTAAAACTCCGCCACATTTATTAGCAACCGCATCAATTACATTATTCATAATTTGATCTAATTGCTCCTCACTTAATGTTGCATCAATTGGCTGGATTGTGATGTTAAGCGCCAAAGATTTGTGCCCATCCTTAATACCTTTACCAGTGTAAACATCAAATATTTCTGCCGCAGTAATTAGCTTTTTATCCGCTGATTTTGCGGCTCTTACAACTTCGTTTGCTCTTATATTATCTTTTACAACAAAGGCAAAATCCCTTGATAATGGCTGAAATTGGGAAAGTTGCAATAATGGTTTTGCCGTACCTTTTCTGCGCGAAGCTGGAATATTTTCGATAAATACCTCAAAGCCAGCCATTGGGGTTTTAATATCCATTTCTTCTAATATAGCGGGGTGAATCTCCCCAAATTGAGCAATAATATTTTTGCCAAGCCTTAGAACACCCGACCTGCCCGGATGATAATATTCCGGCGCATCGCTAGATATTTGTGCGTTTTCTGCTAGCATCGCGCATGCTTGTAATACTTTCATGGCATCTTTTTTAACATCATATGCATCAACATTGCGCTCTATTTGATCATTTGCCCAATGGCGCGGTATCTTCTTACCTGCTCGCAACCCAGTAGCGATAAAACACTGCCCTTGAGGTTTAGTAGAGTAAAAAACGGGTCCTACTTCAAAAAGAGCAACATCAGGAAAACCCCTATCAGCATTACGAGAAGCAGCCTCTATAAGATTTGGCAATATTGAAGGACGCATTTGATCAAGCTCGGAGCTTATCGGGTTGCATAATGTAAGAGCTGCGTTATCATTTGAACCAAAATATTTGGCCAGTGATTTTGACATAAATGACCATGTTACACATTCATTCAACCCCGCAGCAGCCATAGCTGCTCTTGCTCTACGAGCATTGCATAATTTTTGTGTTTCTGCGGGGGAGGTTACAGATTTATCCCCTATAACTGATACAGGTTCAATTTTATCAAAACCATAAATTCTAATTACTTCTTCAACTATATCGGCTTGCCCTTTTATATCACCACGCCAAGATGGCGGAGATACCAATAGTAAGTCACCATTATCAATTACTTCAAACCCCAGATTTTCCAGTATTTGAATTTGCCGCTTTTTTTCAACTTCAACGCCACATAGTTTTCTGGTGAAATCTGTGTTAAACTTGATTGTGCGTTTATATTCAGGCTCATCACCGGCTTTTACAATTTCGCTAATTTCTGTATTATTAGTGCCACAAAGCTCTAGAATAAGGCGCGTTGCTATTTCCATGCCTATTCGAGTAAATTCTGGATCAACTCCACGCTCAAAGCGGTATCTAGCATCACTTTGAATATTCGCATCACGACCTGCTCTAGCAATTCGCATAGGATCAAAATAAGCAGATTCAACAAACACATTTACTGTATCATCGTCACAACAAGTTGATGTCCCGCCGATAATTCCACCAAAACCTATAAGCCCTCTATCATCTGTAATCCCAACCATATTTTCCACGGATTCATATATCTTATCATCAAGTGCCTCTAACTTTTCACCTGCCTTAGTGGATTTAACAACGATATTACCTTTAATTTTATCCGCATCATAAACATGCAAAGGGCGTGCCTGATCCATAGTCATAAGATTTGTTATATCAACAAGTGCAGAAATTGGGCGCAAACCTACAGATTTTAACATATTTTGAAGCCAATCTGGAGATGGCACATTTTTAATATTCTTGATTAGGCGACCATAAAATAATGGACAACCCTTTATATCTTCTATTTTTACATCAATGGAAGATTTAAAATTACCAATAACTGGGCTTTCATTTTGCGGTTTTAGATTGCCCAAACCTGCGGCAGCAAGATCTCTGGCAATTCCACGCACGCCCGCACAATCAGCCCTATTAGGGGTTAAAGCGATTTCTATTATTTTATTATTAAGACCATAAATATCTGCCATCGCAGTACCGATTTCATATTTATCATCGACTTCGATAATGCCTTCATGCTCATCAGAAAGACACATTTCGCGCTCTGATACCATCATTCCATTAGACTCAATTCCACGGATTTTTGTCTTTTTCAAAGTAATATCAAGACCAGGTATATAGGTTTTATCAGGCGCAAAAATCCCCTTCATTCCTGCTCTGGCATTGGGTGCACCGCAAACTACTTGTGTGCTTCCATTTTCGGTTCTTATTTTGCAAACTTTTAGCTTATCCGCATTGGGGTGTTTTTCTGCCGATTCAATAAGGGCAACCTTAAAAGGTTCATATTGTTTTGAAACATCTTCAAATTCTTCTAGTTCCAACCCAATATTGGTTAGAACATCGCATATTTCTTCATCGCTTGCGCTTGTTTCTAGATGATTTTTCAACCAGTTAATTGTAAATTTCATATTTTTCTAACTTCTAGTTTTATATAGTTTTTTTAAAGCCGTTATCTAAGCTCAAAATACATTATTTTCCAAGAATTTTATTGAGTTTTTATGCTTAAAAACTTAACTCTTGCTTGATATGCATGAAGTTTGCATTTTTAATATATTATATGATAGTGTTTAAAGAAATTTAATTTATTAAGAATTCTTAGAAATATTAGAAATAAAAGAGGGTACAAATGGTTGATTCTGCTCCCGCTGCGCAAGAAAATGCGGCTCCCGAATTTGATCCGCAGGCTTTGCTCATTGAACAGCAAAATGAACACATTCAAAATATGCGTGATAGCGGTGATGAAGCGGCAGCAAGGAGCGCAGAAATCATCAGAGATATTGAAGACAAAACCATATACCAAGATGTCGATACCGGCGCAAGAGTGACAATCCTTGATGGAGATTCACAATCTATCATGCCCTATCTTGAAGCATCTCATCAACAAATGCTAGAAAGCTTAGGTGGCGTTGATAATGCCATAGATAGTATTTCTGAGCAAATGCAAGCTCGGGTGGCTAGTGGTGAAATGACACAAGCGGCAATGGATAGGCAAATTGAAATATTACGTGAGGCAGGGGATGATTCACTAAAATTTGCACAATTAAGATTTCAAAATAATGACTTTTTTGCAGAGCAAGCCAGAATTTCTGGAAGTGATCCTGCTGCTGTTAATGATGTAATACTTATTACCAATAAGCCTGTAATAATGGTAACGGCGGATATGGACGATCCTTCAAAACCAACTGAGGCGGTTCCTGATTCTGCTGGTCTAACGCTTGAAAATCTTAACATGGATAGTTTAATTAAGATTGCTGATGGTGGTGAATTAACCCAAGTTGGCATGGTTTTCATTTCAAGTGAGGCCTATGGAATAGATACTAGTATTGTTGACATCATAAAAAATAACTTCGAAACCTTGCTTGCAAAAGAAGGTTCTTTGGATGCCATGATATCACGTATAGAAGAAAATATTGGAGAGCTTGCAGGTGATGAAACTATTCCCCAAGAAAGCAAAGATATTATTATAAATGCGGTAAGGAATTCAGGTGGAGATTCAAGTGTTTTTGCGGCATCGGTGTTGAATGGAATTAACGAACTTGCTTTGGCAGGGCAAGAACAAGAAAGACAGCACCAAGAAAGACAGGCTTTCAATTTGCAAAATCTTTTGGGTAGTGCCGGAGAAGGTGCAGAGCTTTCATCTTTGTTTTCTGCTGATGGTCCGGTATTCCAATTTTTCGTAGGGCTTATTGCTGCTTTTACAGGGCAAGATCCCCAGGAGATGATGGCAAAGATACAAGAAGGGCTAAATAAAGGTCAGAGTGAAAATAAGAATGAGAATAAAGCTTCAACTCCTAAAGATGGGACATCGGCTAAATCACAAACTCCTGATAGCAATGCTAAGGGATCTGATCCTAAAGCTGATACTGCACCTAAGTCTGAGGATTCCAGTCCCAAAACAGAAACCCCCACTGAGGTTGTTCAAGAAGATGTTAATCAAGACGCGGCAAGCCCTCAGGAAGAAGATAAAGGATATGTTCAAGGTGTCGGAGGGAGAGCTGTTACTTTTAGTGTAGCAACGCTTGCTGTTGGAGAGCCCGTGGCTGACTTTGACACCGGATCTATAATTTTTGGAAATGGAAGCCCCGCGCCTAGTATCTTTAATAACCTTGCAAACCCTAACGCTGGACAAGTTTCTATGGTTGATCCTATGATTGATATGAGCGCCACGGCAGATACAGTTGAACCGCCTAGAAGTGAAAATGTAATAGGCTCTTTAAACGCAATATAAGCAAAGTATAAGCCCAACTTTTTTAGCTAATGGGAAGCACATATAGTGTAAAATCCAGCTTAACACCAAAATTTTCATACATTGCTTTTGCTTCTTTATTACCAAATTGGGTAAGCCAGTACATGCGTGCCCATTTTTCACGTTTACCGATTTTAGTAACCTCGCTAACTAAGCGCTTACCAACACCCTTACGGCGATGTTCGGGGTCAACATAGACATCTTGCATATAACAAACAGGACGAATACTTCCTGTTGTTGGGTGAAGTATATAGTGAACAATTCCCATAAACTCATCATTTATTTCTGCCACTAATCCATTTACTTGAGTATTTTTGGCATCGCATATACGGCTCCATGTTTCTGCGGTAACTGCTTCATCGCGATGCCCCATATTATTGCCGTCCCATAATGGTAGCCATTTAGGGAAATCTTCAAATTTTAGAGGTCGTATAACTAATCTATTCATAATGTTATTAGAGCCATTCTTGATTTAAGAGCAAACTTATTTACTAACAATAGTTACTCAAATTACTCATTACACTTATCGCGTGAGCCAATCTCTTGGTCTAAAATATCCTTGCGACTTAACTTACCAATCATAGTTTTGGGCAATGGCTCATCACGAAATTCTATACGCTTTGGTATTTCCATAGGCGAGATTTTATCTCTCAAAAACTTTTTCAAATCTTCATTTGTAAGCTTACACCCCTGACGAAGCTTAATCCAAG
>JALTAZ010000149.1 GCA_027075555.1 Micavibrio sp. | reverse complement strand
AGATTATGTCGTTTTGAAAAAAGACATAGACAATTTTCTTGATAAAATATTCGAAAAAAAGACCCCTATGTCTTGTGAAATGTTTGGCCAATTAACAATTAAATACTTACGTAAACAGTTTGTTGAATCCGACATCTTTGTTGGTGTAAGTGAAGATAATGAAAACGGTAGTTTGACGTGGGAGGTAAAATGACAACATATCTGAAAAATAGAATTCCTGAAAAAGTCTCGACAGCAAAGTTTGTCAATAACCAACCAACATTTTGTTTTATTGCTCCGACGAGTTTAGTTGAATATCATTTTCCAACGTTCTCGCAACAACGAGCACACCTTCTTCTTGCTCACTTAGTAGACCAAAGTGACAAATATCTTGGAATTTACAAAAAGATAAAAAACATAAATCCAGACACACTGTTTATTATGGATAACGGAGCATTTGAATTAAAAACACCATACAAACCAGAGAAACTTGTTACTCTCGGAAAAAGTATAGATGCCGACGTTATTGTTTTGCCTGATTATCCTTTTCAACCGGGTGAAAAAACAATTGAAGCTGCTGAGAAATACATCGAGATATTCAAAAATGAAGGTTTTAAAGTTATGTTTGTCCCACAAAGCAGAGAGGGCGATTACGAAGATTGGAAAAACTGTTATACGTGGGCTGCTAATAATGATGATATAGACATAATTGGAATGTCGATCTTAGGAATACCAAACGCCTTAGGGTATGATTTAAACGTAACACCATTTGCACGAGTAATTGTTACTTACGATCTAATCAAGGAAGGGAAGTTTGCATGGAACAAACACCATCATTATCTTGGGTTAAATAGTGGTCCATATGTTGAACTACCAGGTTTGCTTAGTGTGAAAGCACTCGGGACAGTTGATTCGTCAGGTCCTGCGTGGAGCGTATGTTCATATGAGTACAAAGGAATTCAATATAACAAGTTCAACGAAAAATCACTAGATAACCCAGCATTTTCAATCAATAAGCCTCGAAAAGAAGTGAATTTCTATTTTGACTATGATAAACTATATGATAAAATGTCAGTAATACACAATATCTACACAATTAATGAATTTATTTCTCAATATAAGTATTAAATCTTTATGATAATAAATAATAACAAAACAATTGTAGGGAGAAATCAGTGGCTGCTGAAAAATTATGTTTTAAAAAGTATCTTGTTTGTTACGACGACAAATATTTGTCAAAGACAAGAAAACGAGTAAATAGAAAGTCTTACAAAAAAAGAAAATATGGAACGGAACACCCTACAACATTTGCCAACGGCGACGGCGGTGGTTTAAGCGAAGGGCTAAATGAAGCTTTTCAATCGCCTTACGCGTTTTCTGCTGACGTTAGTACTGTAGTTCTAGGAACAACGCAAAGTCCCGCAGCTCGAAGATACGAAGAAGACGAGGAAAAAGCTCGTTTTAGAAACGAAGACAAAGATATAGAACGAATTAACAAAGTTCGTGAACGAATACGCAAAAAGAAAACAACAGTAGCAGACGCTGGTAAACATTCAAATTTATATAAAACAAGATTGTTAGTAATTGATCTTTTACTAGGTGAAGAACCCCTTACCAGAAAGGAGATCATTGATATAATACAAAGAGAAATCGGGTTAAAATATAGCATCGCTAATGCATACTACGAACGAATAATGCAAGAACTGTTACAAGAAGAACAGTCTTCACCGTTAGGAATACTCAAAGAAC
>JALTAZ010000148.1 GCA_027075555.1 Micavibrio sp. | reverse complement strand
CTGATAGCGACTTACCAATCAATGAACTGCAAGCAGAATTGTCAAAATTAAAGCGTGAGAACAAGGTTCTTCGTGATGAAAGTGATTTGTTAAAAAAGGCCACAGCCTTCTTCGCGAGCCAAAAGTAATGCGCTATAGATTTATTGATACGGAGAAGGCATATTACCCAATTAAGTGGTTGTGTGGCGTCATGCAGGCCCTATGTGTCAGGGTAGTTGTCATATAAATTTTAAATTAAGCGGCGATTTTCTGCTCACTTTTATGTGTAGATTTATCAGGATTAAGGCGAAGAAGACACTGGGAAAACAGAGCTGAATCTGAAGTGACGCCATGGTCTTACGCCCGGGGAGTTTTTTCACGTTAAACGATGCATGCTGCAAATATGTAATGATGCCCACCATATTCGGAAAGCCCGAAGTGCCGTGCCGGATTTATATTACAAGAGATATTGTCAGTCTAGCGCCGAAAGATCAGATCATCATTGCGGCAAAGATTCGTGACTTTGATAACTTCACAGAAGATAACGATCCACATGGTGAACATGATTTTGGATCATTCAAACATAATGGTCATCGTGTTTTCTGGAAAATTGATTATTATGATCAGGATGTAAAATACGGCAGTGCTGACCCCGCAGATATTGATAAAACGGTGCGCGCGCTGACGGTTATGCTCTCAGAAGAATATTAAAGGATTTCATATCCTGCCCTATAAACGGCTTCGGCAAACTGCCGAAGCCATTTTTAATTTGCTTTGTTTAAGCTATCAATATCAACACCGCAGCCATTGAGTATGGCGGCATTTTCAAGAAAACACCTTGATATTTTTGATGATAAATCTAGTATTTGTTGACCATTTCCAATATCTATCCATGCTCCATGAGTAATGGTAGAAATCGCAATTTCTGCATTATCTTGCAAGGCTTCTTTCAAAACTCGGTTAATGCGCATACTTGTTTTCTGTGATGTGCCCGGATTTCTGTAATTGCCAAATCGTCTCCTCAAATTAACCGTTTCTCCTACATAGACAGCTTCACAACCATTTATTCTACGTATTCTAAAACGATAAAGCGCTGGTACATTATCTGCGCGCGGAAATGATAGACGGTCTTGTTCTAGAATTAGCTTTCCAAGGGGTTGCCACTCCATATGAAAAGTATTTTTGATTTTTTGGGTGTTATCCCACTTATGTGGTTCTGGAGAAGATTCTGGCCGAATTGATTTTCTGATGGTCGTATTGAATGTTTCAGCCTCGAAAGAGCTTTTTGTAAACATGACGGTTTCATTGGCAAGATCAAGGTCATGAGTAATCAATCCTGCTTTTAGCCATGATGAACTTTGAACACTGTGCTCTTGGTTTGCCCACCATGCGGGATATTTTCTGGCACTAGCAGGTAATGAAAATTCAAGGATTTCCTCTATATCGGAGAAACTGATTTTCTTCGTTTCACCTTTTAATCGAGTGAGAAAATTTTGTAACGGAAAGTATTTGCTCATTTATACCTCATATTTGAATATGTACTTATCAATTTATTCTGTAGCCTATTTGCTAGATGATAAGAGAAGCAGTGTAATGTAACAACGTGCATGAATAGCCCCATGTAAATTAGACGGTTTGTAAGGTAAAAAAACTTACAAGGAGTCTACAATGGCAAAGAATATAAAATACACAGATGAGTTTAAAAAAGATGCAATATCGCAAGTAATAAATCGAGGCTATAGTGTTCCTG
>JALTAZ010000147.1 GCA_027075555.1 Micavibrio sp. | reverse complement strand
ACAATAAGTAATAGATAATATTTTTTTTTTTTTTTGATTATCTTTCATACTTGATGTTGTCACAGATTTTCTAATATAATTAAATCTGAGTTTTCATGGAGATATTATGATAGCAAAAATTTCAAAGATTGGTTTATATATAATATTTCTTACGATATTTTACATACCATCTCACAATGCATATGCATCTATAGAAGATGACGGAAGTTTTGATTATATTTTAGAAACATATAATGATGGTGAATATTTTAACCAAGATCAAGGTCCTGGTGCAAAGAGGAAGGTTAAAGGGGGGGATAAAGCCCCTGATATGTATATATATGAGACTCCTACTGTAAAGGCTTTATCCCATTTATTTTGGGCGGTTAATATGTATAGTGTAGAAGATGATGAAGCCATTGATGAGTTTATGCGCATCAATGAGTGTGAGATGTATAGAAATTTTAGTTCTGATGAACTTGAATGGGAGAAAATAAGGAAGGCAACTGGAGATTTTTTAGTTGAGAATAAAGGAGATTTTCCTACGAGATTTGAATTTTTACTGCCGTTAAAGTTGGGTGATTATAACAAAGAAAAAGGTACAATAGAAATTCAGGAGGAATATAAAATAAAAAATTCAAGGCGTTTTGAGCTTGTAGCTTCTGATTATAGGGAGGCAAACGTGCCTTGCGTTAAAGGTCATAATATAGCAGTCGGGTATCCAAGAGCAATAATATTAGAATTTAGTAGACCTTTTAACCTTACGTCATTTCCTGTAGAAAAGGAGAAGGCCACCAAATACATAAAGAGTAAGTTAGATCTTATGAAATCTAAGTATGATCCTCTTGCACATTCTAAAAAATTAGCATTGAAACTTAGGAATGCTTATTTGCTAATTAAAGTTAAAATATTTACATATGGAAAAATATTGAAAAGTACAACTATAGAAGGAAGAACTGTGCAGATGATTGGTGTTTTAGAAGGGTATGAAATATATGAAGATCAAGGAAGAGAAAACCTATTTTATGCACAAAACTATGTTACAAGCAGAAAAAGAGGGAAGCTAAATAATCGCTTAAAGCCGCAATATGAAATTCTTAGAAAAAGAGCTGCGGAAAATGGAGTTCTCCATCCATAATTTTATAATTTATATTAGCAGAGATTTGATAAATCTTTGTAAAGTTTATGCGCATGTAAAATATTGTTTCTATTCAGTGATCTTTTTTGCAGTATTCTTTGTTTTTTTACGTATATGCACGGCTTGTAGGTTGGTTTATCTATAACATTAGTAGTTATAACATTAAATATATTATTTGTTATAATCCTTGTTTGTTTTCTTTAGTTCCTTGTAACGAGCAACCATACGATCATTAGCCGTTTTGTTATTTAAGGAATTAAATATATTAGAGTATTGATCTGTCCATGCCTTTATTCCTTCTTTGGTTCTAGCTTTGCTCCATGTAAGATCTTTTAATTTATTTATTATATCTTTATTATACGTGAATGCGGCAAAATGTGCATCATACGTTCTGATGCCAATTTTTTCGTCTATTTTTCCAATTCCAACTCTAGAAAATGTTGGTATGCCTATTTCTTCCCCTATTTTGGCAATAATAGGCTCTAAATCTAGGAATTTATTAGATATATGAATAAATAATAGCCCTTCTTTTTTTAATTTAGATAGATATATCTCTACAGCTTCCTTAGTTAATAGGTGTACAGGTATATTGTCCGAGCTAAATACATCAACAAGGATAAAGTCGTAATA
>JALTAZ010000146.1 GCA_027075555.1 Micavibrio sp. | reverse complement strand
AAATATAGTAAATAAGTTATAAATCATTACGTTTTTGAGCGTTTTTAACTGCCCTTTATCTTCCTACCAAAGCAATATGCACGCTAAGCCACAATTATATATAAAAAAGATAAATACAAAAAGTAAACACCAACTCTTGATAGAATATAATTTAGGCTTGAAATATAAACTAAATATCTCTAGGAATATCTCTTATATCGCAATGTTTAAAAGTGGGCGGTTAGCTCAGCGGTAGAGCACTTGCTCGACACGCAAGGGGTCACTGGTTCAATCCCAGTACCGCCCACCACTTTTTTAAAAAAGCTATAAGTATATTATTTTTACATTACTTAGCTATATTAGCTGACCTCAAACCCTTTCAAAAAAGCCGTATTTTATCAATATAAAAAAGCCCAGCTATATAATGTAACTGTCTAAACGCCATAAAATAAGATCAGCTACAATATTAATCCACCATATATATTGATCTTGTTATAAAATTTAGCCTATGCTAATCTTTATAGATATAGCTAATAATTAAAAATCCATTATGAAAGAAAAACTACTCTCACTAACCTTAACGTTAGTATTTATAATATTTTGCCCCCAAACATCATTGGCAAAAGATAAAATAAAGGCCGTTACCACATTTACGATCATTGCAGATATAGCGCGCAATGTTGCTGGCGACGCTGCTATTGTTCAATCCATAACCAAACCTGGCGCAGAAATACATGAATATCAGCCCACCCCTAAAGATATTGTACGTACACAAGATGCAGATATAATTTTCTGGAATGGCTTAAATCTCGAGCGCTGGTTCAAACGTTTCTTAACTGATATAAAAGGCGTACCTAACGTAGTGGTTTCAAGGGGCGTTACCCCCATTTCTATTTATGAAGGAAAATATAGTAACAAACCCAACCCCCATGCTTGGATGTCTATACAAAATGCGCTTATTTATGTTGAGAATATACGTAAGGCTTTTGTTGAAATAGATCCAGATAATGCAAAAATTTATAGTGATAACGCCGATGCCTATTCTAAAAAATTAAAAAATATATATACGCAGATAAAATATGAGTTTTCAAAAATACCAGATGAACATAAATATCTTGTCACCAGCGAAGGGGCATTTAGTTACCTAGCCCACGATCTAGGACTAAAAGAGTTATATCTATGGCCTGTTAATGCCGATCGCCAAGGCACACCACAACAAGTTCGCAAAGTTATCAATATTATGCGCGATAATAAAATACCTGTAATCTTCAGTGAAAGCACGGTATCAGATCGACCTGCAAAACAAGTTGCCGCAGAAACAGGTGCACATTATGGCGGAGTTTTATATGTTGATTCACTAAGTAAGCCAAATGGCAAAGTACCTACATATATTGATTTGTTAAAAGTAACCACCAACACAATAATTAAAGGGTTTAAAAAATCTGCCAATAACTAGAAAATCAGGCTTATGAGCAATTATAAAAAGCAAATAATTAAAATTGAAAATGTCGGCGTTACATACCCTAATGGACATGTTGCGTTGGAAAAGATCAACTTAACCTTAAATAAAGGGGTTATTTGCGCCCTTGTAGGTGTAAATGGCGCGGGTAAGTCAACTTTATTCAAATCGATCATCGGTTTTTTAAGACCTGCTACAGGCAATATAAAAATAGATGGTAAGAGCGTACATCAAGCATTAAAGCAAAATATAATCTCCTACGTACCACAAACCGAAGACGTAGATTGGGATTTCCCTGTACTTGTTGAAGACGTGGTTATGATGGGAAGATATAGCCATATGGGTTTTACGCGCCGTCCTAGTGCCAAAGATAAAAAAGCCGTTGGCAATGCATTAGAGCGAGTTAATTTAAGTGAATATCGCAAACGACAAATTGGTGAGCTAAGTGGAGGGCAGAAAAAACGAGTATTTGTTGCCAGAGCATTAGCACAAGCTGGGAAGGTTATATTATTAGATGAACCATTTACCGGCGTTGATATAAAAACCGAAGAATCGCTTATTACTTTATTTAAACAATTAGCTAAAAACGGTCATTTAATATTAGTATCCACTCATAATCTAGGGAGTGTACCACATTTTTGTGATGAGGTTGCACTTATAAATAGGACAATATTGGCTCACGGCGTGGTAAAAACGACTTTTACGCAAGAAAACCTCTCCAAAGCCTTTGGTGGAATGTTGCGTCATCAACAATTATTCGGAAGCGACCTTCACGATGACAGTGATACTAGAGGGATTACTGTTTTAACCGATGATGAACGCCCATTAGTCCTATATGGAGAGCACGGCGGCCAGCAAATAATCAATAAAGGAAGTGACATGGGAAAGGTCGATAAAAATGATTGAATATTTACTAGAGCCTTTCTCATACAACTATATGAGCAAAGCAATCTGGGTGTGTGCACTTGTTGGCGCTACATGTGCGTTTTTATCGTCATATCTTATGCTTAAAGGCTGGTCACTTATGGGTGATGCGCTTGCTCATGCCATTGTGCCAGGGGTTGCATTGGCATATATATTATCCCTGCCCTACTCCTTAGGGGCGTTTTTCGCAGGAATATTTGCCGCCTTTAGTATGATGATAGTTAAACAAAAAACCAAGCTGCGCGAGGACGCAGTTATTGGTCTTATTTACACTAGTTTTCTTGCAATTGGTCTATTACTGGTTTCAATAAATCCCACTGCTGTTAATTTACAGGCCATCATATTGGGTAATATATTATCCATATCTGATTATGATATTCAGCAAGTTGTTATAATCTCTGGAATTTGCCTAATCATATTAGGTCTTAAATGGCGTGATATGGTTGCATTATTTTTTGATGAAAACCATGCTCAAAGTATTGGGCTACCTGTAACTGCTCTAAAAATTATGTTTTTTACCTTGCTTAGCGCCACCACTGTTGCCGCCCTGCAAACCGTAGGGGCATGTCTAGTCATTGCCATGGTAATCACCCCAGGGGCTACCGCTTACTTACTCACAGATCGCTTTGGCAGGCTTATTATTATATCTATATTATTAGGAAGCATAACAAGTGCCTTTGGCGCATATCTTAGTTATTTCCTAAACGCCAATACTGGAGGGCTAATTGTTAGTTTACAAACCTTAATTTTCCTAATCTCCTTCGTATTTGCACCTAAGCATGGGCTGTTAAAGCGTAGAAAAACAGTTTCTAGCAGCTATAAAACTCAAAATAAGGACGCTATATAATATGGATTTAATATACACATATATTGCATATATCGCAGAGCCATTATCTTATGACTTTATGCAACGCGCCTTGCTTATCTCACTGCTTATTGGAATTATATGCTCTATATTCTCTTGCTTTTTAATTCTTAAAGGCTGGTCACTTATGGGGGATGCTGTTTCCCATGCTGTGCTACCTGGTCTTGCACTCGCATATATCTCAGGGATTCCACTTGCTATTGGTGCTTTTATAGCTGGATTATTTTGCTCCATAGCCACTGGATATTTAAAATATAACAGCAGGGTAAAAGAAGATGCTGTCATGGGAATTATATTTTCAGGAATGTTTGCCTTTGGACTTGTGTTACTTACCCATATACAAAGCGATATTCACCTTCTTCATATACTTTTTGGAAATGTTCTAGGAATATCACAAAGTGATCTTTTATGGACGGGTTCTATAGTCCTGTTATGCTCTGCAATAATGATAATAAAACGACGTGATTTTGCACTATATTGTTTTGATAAAACCTACGCTCATGTAATTGGCCTGCCTGTACGTACCCTTCATTTTGGACTGTTGATATTGCTCTCCCTTACAATTGTTTCAGCATTAAAAGCCGCTGGTATTATCATGGTTATAGCAATGTTAATAGCCCCTGGTGCAACTGGTTTCTTACTATCGAGATCATTTGATCGCATGTTAGCAATAGCAATTACCACATCAATAATATCAAGCATTGCAGGCATTATTATAAGCTATCACATTGATAGTGCTACCTCCCCCCTGATTGTTGTAATTCAATCAGTCATTTTTATATCAGCCCTTATCTACACCTCACAAAGGAAGTTTTCAAAATGATAAACGATAATAATTCAACACTTGTTGATGCCGATATTCAGGCAAAATGGTTTATAAATGTACGTAAAGCACATCAAAATGAAACCACAGAAGATTATGTCGAGCTTATAGCCGATTTACTTGAAGCAAATAAAGAAGCACGCCTTAGTGATCTAGCTCAGCGCTTTGGCGTTTCCAGCCCCACAGCCAGCAAAATTCTAAATCGCCTAAAAAATGAAGGGTACATAAAAAGCAAACCCTATCGCTCTATTTTTCTTACTAAAAAAGGGCTTGAATTGGCTAAACATTGCAAAGAAAAACATGAAATAGTGCTAAACTTCCTTGTACGTATTGGTGTTCCACCTGAAATTGCTAAATTTGACGCCGAAGGAATAGAACATCATATAAGCGCTGAAACTTTAGAGATTTTCAAAAAATTTAAATAGTAATTTTGAGTTAAGACAAAAAACTAAAACATGTCCAGACCTTCTTCATATGTAAAATCATCATTATCATCTCCTTCACGTAAAGCCTCCGCAATATTTGAATATTCAACTGCATCATAATCAATCTTGCATACAGCCAATAAAGATATAGTTTGAGATGAATTTATGCTTAAAGGACCCATTATATTAAGCTCATTAATCTGTGCATATTCCCCACTATGAAAAATACCATTATTCGGCGCGCCAGACATTTCTTTTCTTCCTGGGCGGAAATCATTTTCTAATGCCACAATAAATCTTGCATTAACCACATGAGTATTTGGCTTGGTTGTATATTTATATGGTTCATGCTTTATGCCCACAACCATGTCTTCAAGAGCCTCTCTTATGTTTTTAGATCCTGCAACAGCGTTATTACTTAAGAAATTAAATTTATGGCGCACATCCTCATCGGGAACGGCATTAGCCAGCGCCATCTTTTTATAAAAATCATCTCTACTATCATAATATCTATATATCGATCCATAATCATGC
Organism: Micavibrio sp.; assembly: GCA_027075555.1. Lineage (GTDB taxonomy): Bacteria > Pseudomonadota > Alphaproteobacteria > Micavibrionales > Micavibrionaceae > UBA1672. Next base: position 2,058 of record JALTAZ010000146.1, on the reverse strand, counting down.
TGACGGTCATTTTGATTAAAATGCATGATTACGTTATCACTTTGTTGATAAAGAGTTATTGACCCATTTCTGGGGTTAACAAAGCCTATTGTATCTTCTTTATCTAATAAACTTTTTATATAATGCCTTAGATCAAGTACCGTATTTACCCTTAGATCAGGTCCTAACTTACGCCCCTTATTATCATACTTTGCCCTTAGAGCATTTACCCCATTCATAGACTTTGATTTATCTTCACCCAAAACATGCTTATTAAAGGCATGACCACGCGCAATATGTTCTATCATAAGATCAACCGTAAGATTATCTAAAACATCTTGCCTCATACCCCTTAACCCTCACCACCATAATTAGCATTACTATTTTTTTTTGGGAAAACAACATTAAAAGCACTATTTAAAGGAAAGAAAACCCTATCAAAACCATCTGGGAAATTATCATACTCATCTTTCATCGACCTGTGCATATCATACATAGAATAAATCAACCACAATCTCGACTTTGATAAGGAAAGAACGCCATCATCAATTTTTTGCGCCTTTAAATATACGATTATATCTTTCAAAAGCTCATAACTAACCAGCGCCTCGTAATATACTATATTTTCAGACATAGCATATTCAAGAAAATCTATAATGTCGTCTTTATCCTGTTCATTAGCCGAAAACTTAGCGCAATCATCAACAAATTCTATAAAGTTAAACCCATTATTTTTATTCACCACAACAACATCACCCCAATCTAATAAATCAACAGGGAAAATATAAAAAATATTTTTAAATAAAGCAAAAATGTTTTTACTCTAAAATCACAATCTAAGGTTCAAACCGAGCGTTATTATCCACATCATCATTATCTTGTCCTTCAAAGTCACCCTCTACATCAAATTGTTCAAAATCTGCTCCTTCCTTATCAATAGCTTCAACTATATCAACATAATCATCAGTAAATATATAACGCCCAGACGTTGCATTTTTTGATATTGGATCTTCATCAGGTTTAATTTGTATAGTTGTTGTAATTGATGTTCCATCTTCACGTTCTTCAACTTTAATAAATGTTACATTGGCATGTTGATCTCTATCATCCACTTTACGTACGCCAATAGTTGGCATTCCAGTTTTCTTAAAGCAATCTACCATTTGCTTCATTGCACCAACTTCACTGACAATTAAGTCATCGGGAAGAACTACCCCAAAATTACCGACTCCTCGCTCTTTCACTAATTTTGCAATTGTTGATGCTGGCCCTTCCTTAGCATATATAGGAACTACCTCAACCACATATTCTAATGGATTAAAATCTTCTAACATCATTTGCTTGTGATCATCATCTAAAATAGGACCACGGGAAAATCTACTACCGTAAAATTGTTTATCAAATAATTCCTTATCTTCAGGACGGCATGGAATTATAATTTTTTTTGCTCCTGCCTCTAGAGCTTCTTCTACCGCATGCATTATCAATGGCTTTTCACCAACAGGAAGCATTGATTTTGGTATTGCCTTAGTGACAAGCCCCATACGTGTACCATAACCGCCTACAGGTATAATTACCGTGTCAAGTCTGACCTCTGGCTTATTTTTATTTGTATCTATGCCCAGTAATAAAGCAGGCTCATCCGATGTAAAACGATGCACCCCTGCATTTATAGCAGAAACAGCATCTTCTATTGTATTAACCTTAAATGCATTAAGCTTATAGCCTGCTTCTTTTACCTCTTGAGCATATTCCTCAGGAAGCCTGCGCCCCTCCTCAACTATACCACCGTAGAAATGCACATAATCCACACCAGCTTCATCAGCATTTTTCTTCCAATTACCATTTTCATGAGTGTAAACAAGCAACCCCGTTTCCAATGCACCAGAAGAAGCCTCCTTAATAGCTTTAAGAGCGTCAACCTCAAAACTACTTATCATTGGCTCTTTACTTTTTGGGAAAGCATATTTATCCTGCCCCATAACCTCCATTACAGCTTCCGCTAGTTCTCTTGCATCATCGCCATTTGCCTTTAACTCAATTTGTGGGCGCAAACCATTATCTATACAAAACTGCAAG
>JALTAZ010000145.1 GCA_027075555.1 Micavibrio sp. | reverse complement strand
GATGGAGGTGGAGAGTTAGGCCATCCCAAGGTATTTTATAATTTTGATGATAAATCTTTGATAGAGTGCAGCTATTGCGATCGTATATTTATAAAGTCTTCTTGAAAAATCATATAAAAATCTAGTATAGTTATATAGATGATGCTGCATATGCGGGTCATCTATAGTTTATGTTTGTATAACTTAAATCTCGCTCAGCAGGAGGAGTTTTTTACGATGACTACAAGATTATCTTTGTTTGACAGCCCGTTATTCCTAGGATTTGACGACTTCGAGAAAACAATAGACCGCATGCGAAAAAGTGGCGCAGATGGTTATCCGCCATATAATATTGAACAAATTGGCGATCATGGCCTGCGTATAACATTGGCTGTTGCAGGGTTTTCTATGGACGATCTTGACGTTGAAATAGATCAAAATCAGCTTACAATTCGCGGTAAACGCAATGAAGATAAAGACAAGGTTTTCTTGCACCGTGGTATAGCTTCGCGTCAATTCCAAAGAAGCTTTGTTCTTGCCGATGGCATAGAAGTTAGTGGCGCAGAAATGGATAATGGATTGCTTCATATAAATCTAGAGCAAATAATTCCAGAATCCCGCGCGATTAAAATTAAAATAAATCAAAAACAACCAGAAAAGAAAAAGCTAAAAACCATTGATGTGGATAGTTCAACTGAGAACACATAAATCAACTTTGACAAACGTTGCTATTATAGTGTTCCATGAAAAAGTACCAAATATAAGGAAAGGCAACAGATATGTCTGAAAAACATATTGAAGATAATATAACGGTCAAAAAAGTCCTTAAAGCTCTTTCTTCACAAGACTTTAAAAATTTTGGTCTACATCAGATTGCCTATGTAAAGCCTATCCAAAATAAAACAAAGCAGGGTTTTGCAATTTATAGTGCTGATGGCGAAAAGATTTCTGTTACTGATACATTGGAAAAAGCAGCAGTAATTGCCAGACAAAAAAATCTTGAGCCCATGATAGTTCAATAGCCATAAACAATTATAACTAATATGACTAAGCCGCAATCATCCAGTCTTGCGAAGGCATGAATAGCATCTTCATTTCATCTTCGCTTTTACTTTCGCGCAAGGCAGAGCAAAGATCATGAGAGCGAAATAAACGCGCAATAATTGCAAGACTTTGCAAATGCTCCGCCCCATAGGATTCAGGCGATATAACTCCAACTATGATATCAGTGCTGCTAGTATCATGCTTATTAAGATCAATTTCTTTATCTAATGTTGCAACAAACATAATTTGCTTGTCAATTTTTCTGGATTTAACATCAAAAATGGCAACACCATTTTCTCCACTTACCCCATAGTTATTATATCGCTCTATAAATATATCAAATAATTCCTGAGGGTTAGTTTCACAAAAAAAAGAAGTTTCATGCGCTATATGCTGGAATATTTGCTTTGAGCCACGCAATCCAATACATCTAATAAAAAGATTGAAATCAATATATTTTGGAATATTCATCAACCTATCCTTCTTATATATAAAAAAACCTGTCGGAGCGCGTTGTAACATGATTTACAAAAATAACACCAGCAAAATATATTACTAATAAATTTGTATTTATAACTATATAATAGCTATGGATATTTCTAAAATTAGATTTTCATGATATAAGTAACGCCCCTTTATAATTATATAAAAATATATGCCTCACATTGAACATCACTATAATCAAAGAACAGGTTGGCTAAGGGCGGCAGTCCTTGGTGCAAGTTATCGCCATTTGCTCTTTATTATTTCTAAGTCTGCTTGGCGCGGTATCAGCAAAAGCAGGAGGAGCAAAGCCCCTAAACGCAATATTAAGGATTACATTCTGGGAAACAGCCGCAATGATTATAACCGCCTTAG
>JALTAZ010000144.1 GCA_027075555.1 Micavibrio sp. | reverse complement strand
ATATGATAAAGATGAATAGCCAGTGCCAAAATCATCAATTGCAATCTCAACCCCCAATGAATGTAGAGTATTTAAAATATCAACAGTTTTTTGAATATCATCCATAAAGACGCTTTCTGTTACCTCTAGCTCTAACAAATTAGGATTAACCTTTGTTTCTTCCAATATATTAGAAACATCAGAACATAAGTCACTTTGAATAAACTGATTTCCAGAAACATTTATTGCAAAACGAATATCAAGACCATGTTCATCATGACAATGTTTAGCAATCTCACATGCTCTTCTTAAAACCCATTGACCTATGGGAACAATCAAGCCTGACTGTTCTGCAACTGGAATAAACAGCCCTGGAGGAATAAACTTGCCGCCATTTTTACTACTATCAGGTTTCCACCAACGTATAAGGGCTTCCGCACCGATTATTCTACCAGTTTTTAAACATAGCTGTGGCTGGAAATGTAGCTCTAATTCATCGTTTTCCATTGCATCTCGCAGATCACGAAGCATTTGAAAACGCTCTTGAACAGCCTTATCAAAATCCTCAGAATATTCTTTTATTGTATCACGCCCCTCTTCCTTAGCGCGATTAAGGGCAATATCTGCATTTTTAAGTACAATATCAGGCTCTGCATCATCATCAGGAAAAGTAGAAACACCAACAGAAATACGTATTTGAAATTCCTCATTAAACACCTTAAACGGCTCTGCACGAACTATACCCATAACTCTTTCCGCTACGTCTTTAGCAGAAATAACATCACCATGAAGGGGCATCATTACTGCGAATTCATCTTCCCCTGTTCGTGAAATGATTGCACTTTCAGGAAGAGAAGCCCTTAATTTACGACCTACAGAGCGCAATATAGCATCGCCGACATTATGCCCCATTGAATCATTAATATCTTTAAAGTGATCTAAATCAAATGCAACAATGGCAAATCTATTTACGCTATTATCTTGCTTAATAGTCGCTCTTTCACCCAACTTTTGTAAAAAAAACACCCGATTAGGTAGTCCGGTAAGACTATCATAATATGCAAGCTTATGTATTTTATCCTCAGCAGTGCTCTTAAGATTCCTTATATTCTTCGAATTTTGAATAATAAGCCTTTGCGTTAAGTCTATTACTGCACCAACCTCATCATTCTTTTTATATGGTGATGGTGATATTGTAGGATTCTCAGGATTCTTGGACGCAGCAATTAAATTAGATCGAACAAACAACATCGGTTCAAGCAACCACTTACCCAAAGCGATCATTAAAACCGTTGTCACTAATAATGATAGGATTATCATAATTTTTATGCTGTCTAAAATATACATAAAAACACTGTTTTCTACATCACTAGAATCCACCTGAACTACAAGGTTGAACATGCTTTGAACATCATATCCCTTAAGTATAAATTCATAATAACTACCATCGGGACTGTAATAGGTTTTATCCAAATTATCTGGCTTAGCTATTATATGGACTTCATTACCATAGTTTTGTATATAATCTAGATTATACGAATATATGCTCATTCCCGTAACATGTGTTAAGCGGAATATCCTGCTAATCTGCTTATCATCAAATGGTGATTTATTTGCCCCCCTCTTATTGATATTTATAACAGACGCTATAGCAGCTCTAGCCTCTGTTTTTAATAGATCTAGCCTCTCTTGCCTATACTTTTCTATACCTCCAAGATTTAATACCATAGCTTGAACAAGCGTAATAGTCATGAAAGCAGCCAAAGCCACCCTCCAACTTATTTTACTACGCCATAACTTTTGAGGAGAGGATATAAAAATACTTTTAAAAGTCGAGACAGAAGAATGATCAACAGTTTCTAATTGATCACCTCTATTATTTTTTTTGCTAGATATTAAGGGTATGCCCATATTAGTTTACACTACACTTGCTCTAAAAAATCTCCCACATATATATTATATATAACTAATAATTAATAAGGTCTTTATTAATTATAAATAACTTCAAACTTATCCAGAATAGTTTAAAAATTAGGGCTTAGCACATAGAATAAGGGATTTATTCCCATCCCATAAAGTGGTGGCAAATATTCTATGCTCCCCACCTTCAAGAAGTTTTAATTTTTTTCGTAAATCTTTTACAGTCATAGGAAAATTACGTACTATAAGATCGGCTTTCTTAACTGGCAAAAATTTTGCTCTTGCAGGATAAATACCAACCACCTTATAGCCTTTTCCAACAAAATTATAAGGCACAAAATCCGCAGTATATATATGGCTATTAGGATGAATTTTTTTGATCCCATAATGGATCGCAATAGATTTAAACCCCCCTGCCTTTTGCATAGAGACTGATGGCTCTAATATATATTTTAAGGGACTGGAAAACTCTATATCCAAAATTTTTTCTTTGGATATGAAATAAGAAAATCTATTTTTTACGCTACCATTATCATCAATATTAACAGCAATTATTTCTGGATCATCATTCTTGCTTATATCACAACAATCTAATAGATAAAGAACCTCTTTACACTCACCACGCCACTGTACCACGTGGACTTGAACCACTATTTCAAGCTGTTTAATAGCCTTTTCAATATCAAGAAAGGGTGAGGCCTTAATAAGTATCTTTTTTGCCTTATTTTTTAATATTGGAAGCATTTTCATAATATCAGGAGAACAAGCAGAAAAATCATACAAGGCTCTACGTCCATTTTCGCGGCGCTGAGGATCGATAAATATAAAATCCACATATTCAATATTATCAATATAATTCACAGCATCAACATTTCTGATAATCACATTGGGCTTAATATAACCGCTATTTAATAGAGCTTTTACATTATACTCTAATAATGAAGCATTGTATCTATCGCGTTCTAATAATAGCGATGAAACAAAATGTTTCGATATTTGAAAAGAATCTGATCCGCTACCTGCTGTTAAATCAATAAATCTACTGCCTGATAGTAAGCTTGCTTTATAAACAGCGCAAGGGTAGGAAGATGCTTGTTCATATAGGTTACTCTGAGGAAATACAAAACCGTTCGCTTCGTATAGGTCTGGTGATTTGATCTTGGCTTTTTGGCGCACCTTTATTTGATCCAATATTAAAGGATACGGGCAATTCAAATCAGGTGCTTTTTTAAGAGCAAGAACTTTAACATCATCACCCTCATGATCCTTTATAAATTCCTGAACCTTTGAATTTAACAGAAGCCTCCAATCCATAATCTACAGCTTTATCGACCATGGCAAAGTGTAATTTTTCAATCCCAATGGCAAAGGCACAACATTACCTTCAGAAGTTTCAAGCACCTTAACAGGCATATCTTCTTTGCGTAAAGTGAAACTATCATCTAGAAGGTTAAAACCATAAAATGACGCGCCATTTTCGCACAAAAATTTGCGAAAAATATCTTGCCCATATTGCGATGATAAATCCACGCCCGCAAGCTCAAATCCTTGTGCATATAATTGTGGGGCAATGCCACCTGTAAAACACCCCGCAGCGCAACCACAATCCGTTGCCTTGGTAGTATGGGGAGCACTATCAGTTCCTGCAAAAAATTGGGTATTATTCGGATCAGTGACCGCTTTTCTTAACGCCTGACGATCTTCAGAGTATTTTAACAAAGGTAAGCAAAATAAATGATATTTCAACCCCTGCAATAAATCACCTATCGTATATATCAAATGTTGCGGAGTAATAGTCGCAGCCGTATTCGGCCCAGCACCTAAAACAAAGTCCACCGCCTTTTTGGTTGTAACATGCTCACAAACAATTTTCAGATTAGGAAACTTATCCCGAACTATTGGCATATAATTATCATAAAATATGGTTTCTGCGTTCTGCCCATAATCAAAATAATGATCGGGGCTAAGACCGTGTTCTTCTCCATGCACGCACAACACAATTCCTGCTTGCTCCATCGCCTCAAATACGCCATTATCCATGAATTTAGTTGTAGGAACCCCATACTCTGCGCCAGTCGTACCATGAGGAGGATATGACTTACATGCTTTTAAAAGACCAGAACCCGCGCCCTTTATAATCATATCAGGACTAGTATCTATGGTAAGATATAGCGGAACAATCAACTCTTTAAACTTATCTGCACCAGCCGCGCGCAGATCACGCATATAGCGCTCAATGCTCCAATATTTGCCATTATTTTCATCATCTTCAAAAACCACGGCAGTTGGTGGCTTTGTATTTGGCATAGCCAAAGCCCCAGCACAACCCATATCAAGATGCGCCTTGATATAAGGCTCTAAAACACCTCCTTGGCGAAAATGAGCATGAAGATCATACCATTTAGGAAGCGTAAACTCAATCATAAGCTCTTAACCTTCCTTCTTCAAATCTATCTGTTTATCATATCCATGAAGCGGCGCTGAACATCAATATCTTCTTTAAATATGCCACTAAACATTGTTGTAACCGTCGACGAAGCACTTTTACATACACCTCTTGTAGACATACATTGATGATTAGCATCAATATAAACTGCCACGCCCTTAGGTTTTAGTGTTTCATCAATACAGAGTACAATATTGCGTGTCATATTTTCTTGGCTAACCAAACGACGTGCGTAAATATCAACAATACGCGCTAGCTTTGATATTCCAACTACCTTCTCATCAGGCCAATATGCAACATGCGCATGACCCAATATTGGTGCAAGATGATGTTCACAATGAGATACAAAATCAATATCCTTAACCAGAACCATATCATCGAAACCTTCAATATCTTCAAAAGTCTTTTGAAGCTCTGCTGATGCATCCTTGCGATAGCCAGAAAAATATTCTTCATACGCTTTCACAACGCGCTTTGGCGTTTCTAAAAGCCCCTCGCGGGCTGGATCTTCTCCCGCCCATCTTAAAAGAGTTTCCACAGCCTTCATAGCCTCTGCGCGTGAAGGGCGGTTATCTTGCTCTCCTATAGTTGAGCATGTAGTTGGGCATGTCTGTTTTTTCATATTTAAAGCCATTTTTTTATAAAACCTGAAATTAAGGGTTGGTCTTAACGTTTCTTTACCTTATTTTCCAGTAAAAAGCGACATTATAAGGATATAAAAGCGCATGACAGAGTTAAAACTGCAAAATTCACTAAGTGGTAAAAAGGAAATATTCACCCCCTTAAACCCCGAAAATATACGAATTTATGCTTGTGGGCCAACAGTTTACAACTATGCACATATTGGAAATGCACGCATGGCAGTCATTTTTGACGTACTTGCGAATATTTTACGCTCAACCTATCCAAAAGTCACCTATGTATCAAATATCACAGATATTGATGATAAAATTATAAAGGCTGCTAAAGATACAAAGCAGCCCATAAATAAAATCACTAAAAAATATACAAAAATTTATAATGACGACATGGCAGCCATTGGCGTATCCCCCCCAGATATACAACCCCTGGCAACAGATAATATCCCGCAAATGATTGAAATAATTAATGAGCTAATAAATAAAGGGCATGCCTACGTGAATAAGGGGCATGTATTATTCAATGTTCCATCTTTCCCGGAATATGGCAAATTATCAGGTCGCAGCCGCGATGAACAAATAGCAGGCGCGCGCATAGAAATTGCCTCTTATAAGAAAGATCCTGCCGATTTTATACTGTGGAAGCCCAGCAATAATAATGAGCCAGCATGGGACAGCCCATGGGGAAAAGGTCGCCCTGGTTGGCATATTGAATGTTCTGCCATGGCTGAAAGATATTTAGGACTTCCATTTGATATTCATGGTGGCGGCGCAGATTTGAAATTCCCACATCATGAAAATGAAATCGCCCAAAGCTGCTGTGCTCATGGTAATAAGAACGACTTATCTAGCTTTTCCAGATATTGGGTACATAACGGTTTTGTTACTGTTAACGGCGATAAAATGTCAAAATCCATTGGCAATGTTACCCTTGTGCATGATTTAATCAAAAATCATGAAGGAGAAACCTTAAGATTTACACTACTATCAGCGCATTATAGACAGCCTTTAGACTGGTCAGAAAATTCAATAAAACAATCTAAACAAACTTTGGATAAAATATACCGCAATATGCTGGAAATTTCAGATATAGAAATTGATGTTTGCATGCCCCCCCCTAAAGAGTTTATGAACGCATTATGTGATGATATTAACACCCCCAAAGCCATATCATTATTGATAGCCCTATCAAAAGAAGCTGCTAAGGAAAAGACAACAAAACATAAATCAGAGTTTTTTGCTGCGGCGAAGATATTAAATATAGCGCAACAAGAACCCAATATATGGCTTGGTCACTGCGTTTGTGATGATTCAATAAATGCTTGCTATATAGATTCTTTGTTGCAAGAAAGACAGCATGCGCGAGAAAATAAAAACTATGCCAGATCTGATGAAATACGCGATAAATTACTCACTATGGGAATTACAATTGAAGACACGCCAAATGGAACGATATGGAAGAAAATCTAACGCGCTATTAACACCTGGAAATAATGATAAGAGCCCAAAGGTGGGGTAGATGCCGTTCCAGAAGCCTTTGTACAACCCGCCATTTTACCCGATAAAATGTTTGGCTCTCCCGTTGTAGCATTGCCAGAAACCTTAAGATCATAGGCAAAACCATAGGTACCGGAAAATTTTATATTTATTGCAAACGGGCCATTAGTTTCAGAAGGAACTTCATCACTTAAAGGTTTTATCCCCAAGGCTTTATTTATTGCAATACAAATATCTTTTCCTACATAAGGAATAAACATTATAAGATCATCGCTATTAGTTCCTGCGCCATCTGCGCTTGCTGTTGCATGAAAATAAAGCTCACCATAACGAAGTTCAGAGCTATAATCACTATCTAGCCAATCAGGCTTGGGCATTTGATAGTTAATACCCCCGCCATTTAAGGTAAATATTTTACATTCATCTATAGTACAATTTGGGTTTGAGTATCCTAAAACAAAATCATTTTCAAAACTTATCTGCGTATTACTATATCCGCGCAATCTAACCTGTGATACTGCTTGAGAAACAACATTACCATAACTAATAATTTCCGAAGCATAAATATCGGCCTTTTGTGAAGAAAGTCCACTGCCTCCGCTTCTACTACTTTGTGTAACTGCGTAAGAAAGCCCTGCTAATAAAGCAACAGCGATCAAAATAATAAAAAGAACATTTCCAGATTGGGCATTTATCATAAGTGCAAGTCTAACCTAGTTTAAAAATTTATGAAATAAACTCTATTATATGACTTGTTTTTGCACATGTTTTTTATTCTAATAGCACAATAGTATTTGCAAGAGGTAAAGAATGTCGCAAGCTGAAAAACAAGAAACAATAATAGTTGATGCAAATGCAGATGGCATTTCCTGTGATGGAGGTGGAGAGTTAGGCCATCCCAAGGTATTTTATAATTTTGATGATAAATCTTTGATAGAGTGCAGCTATTGCTATCGTATATTTATAAAGTCTTCTTGAAAAATCATATAAAAATCTAGTATAGTTATATAGATGATGCTGCATATGCGGGTCATCTATAGTTTATGTTTGTATAACTTAAATCTCGCTCAGCAGGAGG
>JALTAZ010000143.1 GCA_027075555.1 Micavibrio sp. | reverse complement strand
ACTTGTTCAATCGGGTTGAAGTCGGGTGAATATGGTGGCAAAAACAGTATTCTATGCCCATATTTATTTGCAATTTCATGCAGTTTTTTCTTTCTATGAAATGGAGCATTATCCATGACAATTAAGCTTGAATTTTTTAGCTCTTTGAATAAATGATTTTCTAACCATTCTTCTACAAACTTCGCATTACAACTGCCTTCAAACAGGACTGGAGCTAGCCATTTTTTGCATCTTTGAGCCATAATTAAGTTAGTTCGTTTGCTACGTTTTCCTTGTTTATCTCCATATATTTTTTGTCCTTTTGGCGACCAGGCATAAGGATTGAAAATTGATTCCATAAAACCACTTTCATCAATGTATATAACGTTTTTAGAACTATTTTCCTTTACATACCTACGAAGAGTTTGTAGGTATTCTATACGTTGAAGAAATTTTCTTTCCTTGTATTTTGTCGTTTTTTTTGAGGGTAATTCCAAGCTTTTTAAATTGATACCAAATGGCGTTAGTCGTCACATTAAAATGCTTTGCACGGTCACTAAGAATCATATCTGGATACTGCTTAACATGTTCAAAAATATCCTGTTTATTAAGCTTGCGATTACGTGATTTAGGAGGCGTTTTTGGACGCAAATCATCCGATTCTATCCAGTTTTTGATTGTCTTGTGATGAACTGCAAAAACCCTACCAGCTTGAGCCATACTTCCACCATCTGTAACAAATTTTATTACCCTTTGCCGAAGGTCTAATGAATAAGTCATAACTTAATTATAATATAGATAATTCTTAATTGGAAGAACTATATCTGTGCAGATCCTCCTGAAATTCCAACAAGTAAAAACAATCCTAGCTCATCAAACTCTATTGGTTTCCAGATAAATGGCATGAATATTCCAGGTATAAGAACGCCGGCTAAAATGAAGTAAAATGTTACAGTAGTAGGGGATTCGGTTTTTAGACCTCTTAAAATTGTATATATAGAGGCATGTATCGATGCGGCGGTTAATGCAAATAATAAGCCTAATATACTTACTTCTCCGCTAGGTTGGGCGATTATAATTACACCTAACATTCCTAATATAACCGCGCTCCATCTATGTATTCCGATATGCTCTTTTAGGAAAAAGAAGGCCAGTACTGGTGTTAATATAGAAGAAGTGAAAAATATTACAGTAGCATAAGCCATAGGCAATATAGATATAGCGGCAAATGTTATTATAAGACCAATGCCACCTGTAACAGCTCTAAGAGCTATAAGCTTAGGCTTTTTGGTTTTTAATAAATGGTGTTTTTTACGCAAAATTATAAATGCAAACATTGGAACAAATACAATTAAATTTCTGTAAAAGGCTATTTCTGCAACATGGTGGCTTGCAGATAATAGCTTTGCGCTCGCTCCCATAATTGCAAATAATAAATGAGCGACTAAGCAACAGCCTATTGCTATAAATATTTTATCACTGTGAAAATTTTCTTGTGTCATGCTTTTTTAAAATTGAAAAAAGCCCCCTTGGGTTAAGAGGGCTTCATTAACGGTAATTCCTCTATAATATTTAATTTTTATCTTTATTTACCAGCTTGTTAGCACCAATCCACGGCATCATTGCTCTAAGCTTTTTGCCTGTTTCTTCGATAGGGTGCTGTGCCTCACGTTCACGAATTTCAACAAGGCGTGATAAGCCTTCCTTATTTCCGCCCATAAAGCCTTCAACGAATTTGCCTGATTGAATATCGGCAAGAATACGCTTCATCTCCTCTTTTGTTTCTTTTGTGATAACGCGCGGTCCTGATACATAATCGCCATATTCCGCCGTATTAGAGATGGAATAGCGCATATTTGCAAGACCGCCCTCATACATAAGGTCAACAATAAGTTTAAGCTCATGCAGGCATTCGAAATAAGCCATCTCAGGTGGATAGCCGGCCTCGGTTAACACTTCATAGCCAGCCTTAACTAACTCTGACGCACCACCACAAAGGACTGCTTGTTCACCAAAAAGGTCAGTTTCGCATTCATCTTTAAAAGTTGTTTCAATAATACCAGAGCGACCACCGCCAACAGCGCAAGCATAAGATAGGGCAAGTTCTTTTGCGTTACCTGTTGCATCTTGTGCAATTGCTATAAGACAAGGAACACCTCCACCTTTTTGATATTCGCCGCGTACGGTATGACCAGGTCCTTTTGGGGCAACCATTATTACATCAAGATCATCACGGGGCTTAATAAGATTAAAATGAATATTTAGCCCATGAGCAAATAATAGTGCGGCGCCTGGTTTTAGATTTGTTTCAAGCTCATCGCGATATAAATCTGCCTGATGTTCATCAGGAACCAAGATCATAACGACATCGGCATCTTTTACCGCTTGTGCGGGAGGAAAAACCTTAAAACCAGCATCTTCTGCCTTTGGTTTTGAGGCAGAGCCATCACGAAGCCCAATAATCACATTTGCTACGCCACTATCTTTAAGGTTTTGTGCGTGTGCATGACCTTGCGAGCCGTAACCAATAATGACAACATTTTTTGATTTGATTAAATCAAGGTTACAATCTTTATCATAATATACGTTAAGAGGAGCTTGGTTAGCTGGAATTTCTTGAGCTGCTGTGCTTTGTCCCATAGTTAAAAACCTTCATATAATTTTGTTATTAAGGACTCGCATAAAACAAGGTTTTTTGCTAATAATCAAGCAAAAGTTATTCATTATATAACTTGCATTTATTTTATGACTTTGTTACCTCGTTCCTTATGTAGGTTACTACGCTTTGTTACTTGCATCTTGTCCTAAAATAAAACCAAGTCACTATAATTGTTTGCTTGTTTTACAATTTGTTTGATATTTATGTTCTTAAATTAACTTATCATAGTAAAGCCCGTAGGTTTTTTTAAAAAAATGGTGTTAGAACGATCCTATAGCTTTTTTCCCGCGTGATATTGCCGCTATTCCAGTGCGACTTACATCAACTAGGCCAAGTGGGCTCATAAGATTGATAAATGCATCAACTTTATCTGTAGTGCCGGTTATCTCAAATACGAATGATTCTAAAGTGCTATCAACTACGCGCGCTCTAAAAATATCTGCACATCGCAGGGCTTCTATGCGTTTATCACCCGTGCAGACAACTTTGATTAGGGCTAGTTCACGCTCTACATGTTCGCATTCAATGGTTAGATCAGAAACTTCTAATACAGGAATTAAACGATCTAACTGTAATTTAATCTGTTCAATAACTTCGGGAGTGCCACTACAAACAATAGTAATTCGTGATAGATGCTCAATATTATTGATTTCGGCAACAGTCAGGCTTTCTATGTTGTAGCCACGACCGGAAAATAGACCAATTACGCGCGCTAAAACTCCTGGCTCGTTATTTACCAAAATTGCAAGCGTATGGATTTCTTCTTTGCTCAATTTAGGGGTAGGAGCATAAACACTTTTACTTTTTTTGCGCCTTTTTATCTTAATGTCACTCATTTTCATTACCTTTTGTTACTACTTTTTTCTTATAAATATTATAGCGGATTAGCTTTTCCCCTGGTTTTAAGCGTTCCATATATTCTAAACGATTAACATCAAGCGATGTTTCCAGATTATATGAATTCCAGATTTTTTCAAATCTTTGAGGGTTTTTCTTTAAAAGATAATCGCGAAAATCAAATAATTCACCTTCTTTTACAGGGTTAGGGAATAGACCAACAAATATTATATCAGGATTGTATTTTTCAATATCATCGGCAATCATGTTTGTATATTTATTAGTTGCTTTATCTATTTCCTTTTGGGTCATTAGAGGCATTTCATATTCATCAAGCCTGTTTTGTGCATTTAACAAAAAGGGGACAAACCACATCGTAGGAAAACGAGATGCGTGCCTATGCCCTGTGTAAACAGAAAGCTCTGGAGATATGTTGATCATATCATGAAGCACTAGGAACGAGCAATTCTCGGATCCACATTCATTTATCATTTTCGCAAATTCAGTGTTTTTGTATGAATCATGGGTTGGTATATCAATATTTTTTTCATAATTTTTTAAAGCCATAAACAGCAAAAGTCCCGTTACTACTAAAAGCTCGGTGGTTTGTTTGAATTTTTTTATTTTAAGATTTTCAAGGGCAAAACTTATTATATACCCTATAAATAACCCTATCGAAGAGTAAAAGAATATATCTGCTGGTATTGAATGATATGCCCAGCCTTTTCCCTGCATTATAAATGGAATGAAGCATATTGCAGATATTATAGAAAATATTGAAATAAGGGCAGGAGCTTGTTTAAAAAATAATTGGCAGACCAATAAGGGCATTGCTGCTTGTGCCATTAATATTAATCCCAATTTGATAATTTCAGGAGATATATCAGAAGCATAATATTTTAAAATATCGGGTAATATTATTGATATAAAATCAGGGAAGAAAATAAATATTACAGCAATATATAATAAAGCCATAGCAGATAGAAAAATAAAATCTATATCTTTGAAAATGTTAAGGCGGCGTTGATAAAATATACGATGTAAAAATATAGCAGCCGGAACTAGACCATAATGCGGTTTAAGCAAAATTAATAAACTTCCTGCAAAAAGAACGCTATATTTAAGCGCCTTGTTAAAATCGATACGTGCGGTAATTAATATTTGTGCAAGAACCAAGGGAAATAAAGCCATAGCCAAAATATGGTCCTTTTGGCCAAAATCATATCCGGGTTTTATAGTATTCATAACTATAAAAACACTCAGAACTATATAGCGTTGTGAAATTGTAATATCTTTTATATTTTTTAAAAGTAAGTTTATGGAAATGCTAGATAACAATAACAGAAAAAAAGTATAAATTGTTGTAGCATAATATAGTGGTATTGAGGTTATTTTATGTATAAGAACAGCAGGAACTTGTACTATTATACTTAAAGGTAAGTTAGTATCGTAATAGGCTTGGCTCATCGCTTGACCATCAAGTAACCGACCTGCTGATAAGGTTAGGTATGCAATATCGACATTTATAGCATATGATACGAAATTTAATGCCCAAGGGATAACAGAAATAATAACAACCATAAATGCTATTGGGGCGATATAAGATATTAATTTTTCTTCTTTTGTCATCTCATTATCCGCTAGTCAGGGGTTTATAAGATTTCTATATAAGAGTTTTATTATACAAGAGTTTTATCAAAAGCCTCGGCTTCGGGTGATAATATCATTTCATTATGTGCTTTGCCTGAAGGTATCATAGGAAAACAATTTTCCGTTTGCGCCACCATAACATCAACAACGGTTAGCTTATCATTACTCATCATTTTTTGAATAACATCGTCTAACTCATCTACTGTTTGTGCTCGCAAGCCAACTCCTCCATATGCTTCTACTAATTTCACAAAATCGGGCAATGCTTCTGAATAAGTTTCAGAATAACGTTCTCCGTGGAGCAATTCTTGCCATTGGCGTACCATTCCCATCCACTGGTTATTCATTATAAACACTTTCACAGGCAATCGATATTGAATGGCTGTGGCTAGTTCTTGAATGTTCATCTGGATGGATGCCTCGCCTGCAACATCAATTACAAGGGCATCGGGGTGAGCCATTTGTGCGCCAATTGCCGCAGGTAAGCCATAGCCCATTGTTCCAAGCCCACCAGAGGTTAACCATCTTTTAGGTTTGTCAAAGCTAAGGAATTGTGCAGCCCACATTTGGTGTTGACCAACCTCAGTTGTTATATAACATTCGCGCTTATCTTGCTGCATAAAATGGCGCAGCCGCTCTAAAGCATATTGAGGTTTGATAATTTTATTATCTTTCTTATAAGCAAGACAGTTTTTAGCGCGCCAAATATCAATTTGTTGCCACCAATTATCAAGAGCCAAATGATCTGCTTTATACCCTTTTTTATTCCAAATATCTAACATGGCTTTTATCGCGTGCTTTGAATCTGCAACAATGGGGATATCTACGGTTATATTTTTGTTTATAGAGCTGGCATCAATATCAACATGTATAATTTTTGAATTTGGAGAGAATTTATCTGTTCTGCCTGTAACGCGATCATCAAAGCGTGCGCCAATACATATCATAACATCGCAATCATGCATTGCCCAGTTGGCTTCGTAAGTCCCATGCATTCCAAGCATTCCAAGCCATTGCTTATCGCTTGCAGGATATGCACCTAGCCCCATCAATGTTGAGGTAATAGGAAATCCTGTTTTTTGAACAAGCTCATATAAAGCGGTGCTTGCTACTTCACCAGAATTTATAACCCCGCCGCCAATATGAAATATAGGACGTTTTGCACCGGCCATAAGCTCAACTGCGCTTTCTATCAAATCTGAATCAGGACTAATATCAGGCTGATAGTGGCTATGCATTTCTGCTTTTTCTGCGTTAATATATTTCCCTTGTGCAAATTGAACGTCCTTTGGGATATCGATAACTACGGGGCCTGGGCGACCTGACCTTGCGATATGGAAGGATTCATGTATTGCACTAGATAGTTTATTTGGGTCTTTAATTAGGAAATTATGCTTTGTGCAAGGGCGCGTTATTCCAACTGTATCGGCTTCTTGAAAGGCATCTGTTCCAATTAAAAATGTCGGTACTTGCCCTGTTATGCAAACAAGGGGAATGGAATCTAGCATAGCATCGGCTAAGCCTGTAACCGCATTTGTTGCTCCAGGACCAGAAGTTACAATAGCGCAGCCAACTTTTCCAGTTGATCTTGCATATCCTTCTGCCGCATGTAGTGCACCGCCTTCTTGACGCACAAGAACATGTTTGATTTTGTCTTGTTGAAATAGCGCATCATAAATTGGAAGAACCGCCCCACCGGGATAGCCAAATATTGTATCCACGCCTTGTTCTATCAGGGCTTTAATAACCATTTCTGCGCCACTGATTTCTTGTGCTTTGTTTTTTTTTGAGGGCTTAATTTTTGCGATAATAGAATCGCTTTTTTTTGCTTTACTGCTAGTGCTAGTAGTTGTCATGGCTTTAATTCCTATTTTTTCAAAGAATGCGTAATCTAACGCATATTTCTACCTTTGTTTAGTCTGTTAAAAATAAAAAAACGCCCCATTTTGTAAGTGGGGCGCATCTTTTATAAAGATTTTACGTATATTTACGCTCGCGCCCAACAACCATCGTCCAGAAGGACGACCACAAGCACGAGGTTAACAATGTCAAAAACCTTATTCATGGGCGAAGTGTAACTTAAGATAAAAATTTGTACAAGAAATTTGTTTAGATCAAAGAGCGTTAAATTATAAAAATAATATAGTAACATGCATTTATTTTGTGGCTTTGTGGCCACGTTTCTTACGTAAAGTTACTACGTTTTATCGCTTGCGCCTTGTCCTAAAATAAAGCCAAATCACTATAATATGATTTATATTAAATCTTTTTATTTTATCAAAACAAAAAAGCTCCTCCATGTTACCATAGAGAAGCTTTTGTTCATATCCTTTAACAGATATAAAATGAAGGTACGGGTAGAGGCTTCGTAATGGGGCTATCCACAAGGAAAGCGACCTATATGTGATCAACTTCTATCCTTCGTCTTATCTGCTGCGTCTTCCAACTATCAAAACAGATCAAAATATTTTACTACCTTGCACGCATTCCAGAAACTCAAACCCTTCCTAGGGAAGAAATCCGATATTCTAAAATACGTCCAGACTTAACCTTCTTGAGCAACCTCGCCGATCACTATCATAATAGCCGATCAAAGCCTAAGCAGTGACTGAGCATATATGCACGAAACCCGATTACTCAATTGTGGGTAAACCCACACATCTAGGAATGTATCCTTGAATGAACTAAATGTGCCATGATTCGTAACAACTATCAATGATTTTCTTATATTTTTCAATGCACTATCTTACTAATAGATAAGTTGTAAGATTTTTATTTGAATCCAGTCATATGCAAGAATTATACACATGATGTGGATAATATATAAAATATTATTCAATATTTTAACAAGGAAACTATCGACATCTTTCTACACGAATTGTTATTAATATGAAAGTAAAAAAGAATCGATTCTATATTTTTTATAAAGGCAGGAATTTTACATTTTACTAATATATCATTTTAGTATTTTAGTATGTTAGTTTTTGTTTAAAATTTGGTTTTTAAACCATGTAATTTGTTGTTTTGCATATTGTCTGGTGCGTGCTTGAGCTTTTTCTATTGCCTCATCTTTGCTTTTCTCACCTTTTATATAAGATAAAAGCTCTTTATACCCTAGGGCTTTTAATAATGGTACATTGTGATGCACTTCACCATTTTCTACGCGTTTTGAAAAAGCTTTTGTTTCTTCTAATGCGCCATTATCTAACATCCAGATGAATCGATCATTGCATCTTTGGTGTAATATATGGCGCTCTGGGATAATTATTTCTATTTTAAATTCCCAATTTTCAGGGGGGGAGACACGCGGAATCTTTTGCCATTCTGCTAGACTTTTTCCTGTGGCTTGTAATACTTCCCATGCGCGAATTAACCTTGCGGTATGAAATGGGTGAAAACGTGCAGCCATCACAGGGTCAAGTTTTTTAAGCTCTGCATGAAAGGCAGGGTTCCCAAGTTCTTTTTGCTTTGCCATGGCCATATCACGAATATCTTGAGGAATATCAGGAATAGGGGACAAGCCATCGATTAGTGCCTTTATATAAAGACCTGATCCACCAACAATTATAGGGGTTTTTCCCTGTTCTAAAACTCCATGTATTATGGGCTCTACAAGCTCTTTCCAATTGCCAGCAGAGCAAGCATCATTAGGGTGTAAATAGCTATAGAGCATATGTGGAGCTTGTCTTAAGTCACTTTCTGGTGGTTGCGCGGTTAAAATATGCAATCCATCATAAATTTGCAAAGAATCACAATTTATTATTACACCATTTAGTTTTTGGGCAAGCTCAAGTGCGCGCGCAGATTTTCCGCTTGCAGTTGGTCCTGCAATGATATGTATTTCGTACCCTGTTTTATTACTTATCGCCATAATGCGCGGATTATAAACATATACTTATCCATATGAGAAGGGAGATATTGTAATCCTTATAAGTCTTTATATATTATGGCTATAAAGGGTTGAATTGTTATATCTATTCTTGGGGTAAGCGCAGCGCTATAAAACGCACATTACCTGATGCATTTACTAATAAAAGCACTGATTTTCGCCCATTTTTCTTTGCTTTTTCAATAATATCAATTACTTCTTGAGGGGCAGATACGGCTTGCTGGTTTATTTCTACAATTACATTCCCAGCCTTGAGCCCTTTTTTCTGTGCTTCTGACATAGGTTTGATTTCACTAATTACAACGCCATTGACTGAATGGGGAATATTATATTTGTTGCGCAAGGTGTTATCTATGGGTTTTAACGTAATACCAACCATATCAATTTTAACGCCAGTTCCTTTAGATTTAGGCTCTGTCTTCAAAAGACCTTGTTCTTCGGCTTTTTCTAACTCTCCAATTTCAACAGTGGTTGTGTGTTCTTTACCATCACGCCAATATTTTAATTTTGCCTTTGATCCTATTTCATGCTCTGCGACAATGCGCGGAAGCATTTTCATCTCGCGAATTGCTTGTCCATCAATTTCAAGAATTATATCTCCAGCTTTTAATCCTGCGACTTTAGATGGACCTTTTTCATTTACACTGGCAACTAACGCACCACGTGCCTTTTCAAGACCAAGGCTTTCTGCAATCTCGTCGGTTACTTTTTGGATTCTTACGCCAAGCCAGCCTCTGCGCGTGCGCCCATATTTAATTATTTGATTTATTACTGGTTTAGCCAGGGTAGATGGAATCGCAAAACCAATACCGACTGATCCACCTGTTGGACTGAAAATAGCAGTATTGATTCCAATTACTTCTCCAGCCATATTAAATAAAGGACCGCCAGAGTTCCCACGGTTTATTGACGCATCTGTTTGAATATAATCGTCATAAGGTCCAGAGTTAATATCTCTTGCCCGGGCAGAAACTATGCCAGTTGTAACAGTTCCACCTAAGTTAAAAGGATTTCCTATTGCTAGTATCCAATCGCCTACACGTACGTTATCACTATTGCCAAAAGATACCTCAGTTAACTTAATTTCAGAGCTATCAACTTGCAAGACAGCGATATCAATTTTTTCATCAGTTCCGATAAGTTTTGCATCTAATGTAACGTCATTTGAAAATGTTACCCTTATGTCTTCGGCGTCCCTTACAACATGATTATTGGTAACAATATATCCGTTTTTTGCATCAATTATAAAACCAGATCCCAAAGATGCGGCAGGCAGAGATGGAGTTCTACCACCCCTTTTATTCATAAATTCATCAAAAAATTCTTGAAATGGTGATCCTTCAGGAAATTGAGGTAATTCAGGGAAATCCTGTGGAACAGACATTTTTTGAGTTGAGGATATATTAACAACCGCAGGAGATAGTTTTTCAGCTAAATCAGCAAAGCTGGCGGGGATCATCTTTACAGGTGCAGCAGAGCTTGGCAAAGGCGTTTTTGAAAAAGCTGTATGCGTGTTTGATATAAGTAGAGTAAATGTAAAGCAAACGGTAGAAAATATATATGCTATTCTCATATCTTTATTCCTCTTTTTTTATTACTATTCATTTTCTTTAAAGTGTTTAAAAAAGGCATTATCAGGAGAAAGTATTAATCTTGTTTCTGGGTTAGCCATGGTGTTTTTATATGCTTCCATTGAACGGATAAATGAATAAAATTCTTTGTCTATGTTAAATGCTTTTGCATATATTTTAATTGCTTCATTGTCGCCTTCACCTTTTAATATTTCCGCGTCACGCTTGGCCTCGGCAAGAATAATTGTGCGCTCTTTCTGGGCTGTAGAGCGGATTTCTAAGGCTCTTTCTTCCCCTTTCGAACGACGCTCTGTTGCACGCTCATTTAATTCTGATTTCATTTGTTTTACCGTTGATGTACGTAATTCTTCTGTTAAATCGGCGCGCACAATGCGCACATCAACTATTTCTATTCCTAAACGGTCATTTTGGATTTTTTCATTAACTAATTCACGGATTTTAAGCATAATTTCTGTGCGACTAGGGGAAAGAATTTCACCCAATGTAGTTTCACCAAGAACGGCGCGGGTCGATCCATTTAAAATGCTTTCAATTCTGGAATTAGCACTACGAATTGTCACAAGAGTTTTCATAAATTGAAGAGGGTCAGTTATTTTATATCGGGCAAATGTATCAACTATAATCGGCTCTCCACTAACATTTCCTATAGTTGGCCCTTCATCTGCGGGGGGGGTATTATTCGGATTCTCGTTATTCTCTTTTCCTTCATTTTGTTTTTTATTATTTGCCTTAGCCACAACAGAACTTGAAATAACAACAGGCTCTGCCTTTGGATCAATGGACAAGATTCGTTTATCAAAATAGCGAACATCTTGAACAAAAGGCATTTTAAAATGAAGGCCAGGGCCTCTTGGCGCTCCTTTTGGTTGTCCAAGTTGTAGTACAAGAGCCTGCTGCGTTTGATCCACTGTAAAGAAACTTTGTGATCCAATGATCAGCGTGGCTGATAAAAATATAAAAAATGAAACTGCTTTTATGCTCATAATATTATTCCATTATCTTTGAGTTTTTGACTTTAGTTCATTTAGGGGAAGATAGGGCACTACGCCTTGTTCGCCTTGTTTACTATCAATAATAATTTTTTCGGCATTACTTAAAATATCTTCCATGGTTTCGATATAAATACGTTCTTTTGTTACATCTTTGCCCTCTAAATAAGCCTGATAAATTGAGTTAAAGCGCGCTGCGTCACCGGTTGCCTGGGCAATCTTGGCCCTTTTATATGCCTCGGCTTCTTGCAATAATTTTATCGCTTGCCCACGTGCTTCTGGTAAAATTTTCTCGCGTAGGGCTCTTGCAATATTTTCTGTATTTTCTGCATCTTGGCGCGCGGATTGAACATCTTGGAAGGCCTGTTGAACATCGGGGTGAACCTCAGCCTTTTGGATTAAAACCTGTTTTATATTTACACCGGAATTATATTCATCAAGATTAGCTTGAATTATTTGCTTAACTTTTGCCTCAATTTGAGATCTACCAGTTGTAATGATGTGAAACATGTCAGTTTGCCCAACAACTTCGCGAATCGCACTTTCTGCCACTTTCTTGATAGTATTTTCCTGATCTTTGATTTCAAATAAATATTGCTCAGCAGATTTTATATCCCACTGTAATGCCATTTGCAGGTCAACAATATTGCGATCAGCGGTCAGCATCAGGCTTTCATTATGGACAGATTGCTTTACCAAAGAATTACCACCGCGGCGATAGGGCGTAGTTTCGGTATAGCCAATGGTCATGCTACGCTGTTCATTTACATTTATCTTAGTAATTTTTTCGATAGGTGCAGGAAAATGATAGCCTAGGCCTTCGGTAGTTTGGCTGCGGGAATATGCGCCAAATCGTTGTATAACACCATGTTCACCAGGGTTAATAATATGAAAGCCACTAGCTAGCCATAGTAATATAATTACACCTATTAGCAATATAACGGCAAAACCGCCATTCATATTTCCAGGCAATACTTCGCGAAGCCCTTCTTGTGCATTTTTAATAATATCATCAAAATCTTTGGGGTCATGACCACGTCCACCACCGCGATTACCACCTCCGCTAGGTGATCCGCCCCACGGATTATCACGCTTTTTTCTTCCATCACCATTGCCTCCAGAGGCATTGCCCCATGGATTTCCTCTTTTTTTGCCTGAATCATTATCTTTAGACATAAATATCACTTTTCTTATTGACGTTTAGTATTGGCTCACAATATCTATTTTCTATAGGAAATCAAGTATTACAGTATTATGAACAGGTAATGTTATGGGTAAAAATGAAAAATGTCTTTTGCAAGAAGAAATATTGAATGTTTTGCGCAAGATTAAGGGTGATATTAAACATGGAAATATTGTTGATTCAGGTATGATATCTTCTGTGCAAGTGGATAATAAGGGGCAGGCAATTATACTAATTGAGGTTGATCCTAAGGAAGGTTCTAAAATGGAGGAGCTGCGCCAAAAAGTAGAGCGCGCTGTAACAGATGTTAAGGGTATAAAAAAAGTTATTGCCGTTTTAACAGCAGAAAAACCGCAAAACTATAACACAAAACATGGTAAAAACGGGGGCAAAGGTGATCCTCATGGCATGAATAAAAACCCACCTGTTGATGTTTTGGCAAAATATATTATTGTTGTTGCTTCTGGTAAGGGTGGGGTCGGTAAATCAACACTTTCAGCAAATTTAGCCGTATCATTAGCAAATAAATATGGTAAGAAAGTGGGCTTGCTTGATGCGGATATTTATGGCCCATCACAGCCCCTTATGATGGGCGATGAAGCATATAAACCGCAGTTAAATGATGATAAGAAGCTAATGCCGGCTAATAGGTATGGCATAAAAATAATGTCTATTGGATTTATTGCTGATAGTAAAAAGGCGCTCGTTTGGAGAGGGCCAATGGTACAATCAGCATTTTACCAGATGTTGCGCGATGTTGATTGGGCAAGGGAAGACGACCCCTTGGATTATTTGGTGATAGATCTGCCCCCAGGAACTGGTGACGTACAGCTTACTTTAGCGCAGAAAGTAAAGGTTAGTGGAGCGGTTATAATTTCCACTCCGCAAGATATTGCACTAATAGATGCGCGTAGAGCGGTAGAGATGTTTGAAAAAACAAGAGTTCCTGTTTTAGGTTTAGTAGAAAATATGAGCAGTTATATATGCTCTAATTGCGCTCATGAGGAACATATATTCGGTCATGGTGGCGTAGAAGATGAAGCAAAGTCTCTTGGTATTAAATTTTTGGGATCTATTCCATTATCTAAAGATGTCTGTATGCAATCTGATAAGGGGATTCCTATTGTTATCTCTGGAAAGAATAGTGTTGCAGCTTATAAAATAAATGATATATCTTCAAAAATTATCGCCGTTTTAGGGTGATAAAGCTATAAGGTGGGCAATGCTCTAAATTGTCTATGCGTGATATTTCTTGCCATTTATCGTATTTAAAAGCCGGGAAAAAAGCATCACCGTTAACTGATTTATGAATTTTTGTTATATAAAGCTGGTCTGCTTGGTTAATTGTTTGTGTATATATTTGAGCGCCACCAATAATAAATATTTCATCTAGCTTTTGCTTTTGTGCTTTAGCTTTTGCATATTTTAAAGCTAGGTCAATATCTTTATATATTGTAACATCGTCATGATCTGTTAAATATTCAGATCGGCTTATTACTATATTTTCACGATTTGGTAGAGGTTTTCCTAAATAGCTAGTTATAGACTCAAAAGTTTTGCGTCCCATGATAACATGATGCCCTTTAGTAAGGGATTTAAAGCGTTTAAGATCATCAGAAATATGCCATGGCATTTTATTATTTTTGCCAATACATCTGTTTTCGGCCATAGCTACAATGATAGATATTTTAACTTCATTCATTATCGCAGCTTACATTATCGCAGCTTATATCTGCATTTGTATTTTCTGGCGCGTTAGAATTAGCAGCGATTATTTTAAATAGATCGCCAATGGTAATAGAAGGGTCTTTTAATCCTCTAACGCGTGTTTTCCATTCCTTGCCAAGCTTTATATCAAGTAAATCGTGTTTTTTGCATGCTTCTTTGTATAAGGGGGCGTATTTATCAAGTAAGTCTTGCTCTGGCAGGTTCTTTCTGTAATGCGTTTGTCTGGCATCTGTAAGTTGGGCGTTTAGATCTTCAAGATCGCCGTGTTTTTCATAGGCAATATTGCCTATTGCAACAAGACCGCTGATAAGGGATAGTTCTTTGCTTATTGCGGTCATTTATATATCCTTTTGCATGGGTTTTATATCTTATTTTGTACATATACGATCAAATACTATCAAATACTATCAAATATTATCAAAATCAAACTGGTCCAGATGGTCCAGATGGTGCAGACATTCCACCAATTGGGTTGTTCATACCTGGATCTGTAGGGGCAGGAGTATTATTCATGGCTAGCTGAAGCTCTTGAGCTTGCTGTATGCGATCTAATGCAGCAGGCTCATTTGCAGCATTACTAAAATATGCACCGATAGGCTCTCCTCCAGCTACGATCGAGCTTCTATCTGCTATATCTTCTCCATGGATCATTGCAACGCCAGCCCCCAATGGAACTATACCAGCCAAAAAGTCACTTGATGGGCCTGTAATAATATTCGTCACAGCAAGAAGATTAATGGATTTAGACATTGGCATAATGCTGCTTTGGTCATTTTCGTTTGTATTATTATTAGGGTTTTCAAGATCACTTTTAACACCTTCAAATCCTCTCAAAAATGCATCTATTAGATCTTGCATTTGTTCTGGTGTAACATCATCGGACTTGTTATCCGGGGTAACATTACCCATGTCAATTTCAGTTCTTTCATGAATAGCAGCAGAAACTTCGTCAGCATTTTCTTTTACAGAAAAGTGTGCCTTAATTATCTCACCAGCACTTTTTATTGGGTCGTTAGGATCTAGATCTTTAATATTTTCTTGAAGGGCATCAATATTAGCATCAAATATTAGCCCTAGTGCTTCTTTAATTTCAGGTGGTAATTTATTATCAGGATCGGCATATCCCATGAAAGATTCTTTTATTTCATCTTCTTTTTGACTTATCGCCGCTTTAAGACCCATGCTTTCAAAAAAATTTAATCCCATAAGTACGCCCCATAAAAATAATGTTTCCGCATAGCTTTATATTTTATATAGTTTTATTTATAAAATCAATAAATGCGGGTTTATGAAATAATGTTACTGCTTTAAACAGCGACTTTGCCCTTAATATGCGGGTGGGATTCATAGCCTATAAGCTCAAAATCTTCATATTTAAAGTCGAATATATTATTTACGTCAGGGTTTAGTTGCATCTTTGGCAGGTCATAAGGGGTGCGTGATAATTGTAATTTTGCTTGATCTATATGATTTGAGTATAGATGCGCATCACCAAATGTATGAATAAATTCACCAGCCTTTAGATTTGTAACTTGTGCTACCATCATTGTAAGAAGGGCATAAGAGGCGATATTAAAGGGTACGCCAAGGAATATATCTGCGCTTCGTTGGTAAAGCTGACATGAGAGCCTACCATTAGCGACATAAAACTGAAAAAAACAGTGACAAGGCGGCAGTGCCATCTTTCCGATTTCACCAACATTCCAAGAGCATACTATTAGACGTCTATCATCAGGGTTTGATTTTATGCGCTCTATTACATTGCTTATTTGATCAATTTTGTTGCCATCTGCCGTGCCCCAGCTACGCCATTGTTGACCATAAACTGGACCAAGATCGCCATTATTATCTGCCCATTCATTCCAGATTTTTACGCCATTATCATTAAGATATTTTATATTAGTATTTCCTTGTAAAAACCATAAAAGTTCATAAATTATTGAGCGTAGGTGACATTTCTTTGTGGTAACAAGGGGAAAGCCTTGTGCTAAATCAAAGCGCATTTGATACCCAAAAACCGAGCGTGTGCCTGTTCCTGTGCGGTCTTTCTTAATTACTCCATTTTCTAGTACATGGCGCATAAGATCTAGATATTGTTTCATAATATTCCTTTTACATGTGGTTTATATTCAGTGATTCTTGTCCCTAGATTATAGCCGAACTATGAATATCTGTAAGGAATAATCTTAAAAGACTTAAAAGACTTAAAAGACTTAAGAGACTTAAGAGACTTAAAATAAAATATCGTATCTTTTATTTTTTAGAATAATTGAAATGTTAAGAACATATCTTTATAATAATCCTGCTGGCTTGCCAGATATGACACTAAACGTTTATACGGAATAAACGTTGCGGACCCGGGGGCGGTACCCGGCGGCTCCACCATTTGGGATTTATTCGTAAATTGTTCTAGATTTCAAGTGATGGGGCCGAAACAGGATCGACGCGCGCAATAAAGGTATATTAACGGTGTCCGGCATAGTATCCGCCGTTATCGGGCTAAATTTATAAATGCAAACGATAATTTTGCGTTCGTAGCCGCTAACGACAACTCTGTTGTTGCTAACGATGTTCGTGTTGCTGCCTAATTTGGTCGCATACGAAGCTACAATTGAATCCTTATCTGATTAACGTCAGTTAAGTGGGGCTTGGGTCGAGCCTTGCAACAGAATCGACCTATTTATTTTATTTTGGGAATTTTATGCAAATATCAGAACCAGTAGTTCCAACATTGTTATATATATTATGTGCAATGAGTGCGATGGCGTTTTTGGTGTCAGCTTATTTGTGGTTATGGCGCGGATTATATGGCAAGAATGAGCTGGAGTTTAATCCTTCTATATATCGTGGGCAAATATATTCGTTATTAAATGTTATGGTGCTTTCTATTGCTTTTGGTTCCTATGATTATTTTTTCTTTAAACGTGAATTACATATAAGTGCAGAAGTCGTAGTTTTATTATCTGCTCTTGCTTATGCTTATATAAATATAAAATCTATAGAAGGTAGGCGCTTTAGGGCTGTTCTAGGATTGATTGTAAAAGTTTTTTCTTTTGGGCTTTTTTGTGTTTTAGGGTGGGTTATTACCGTTATCATTGGTATGGCTTTAATGTATTTATTTGACATTTTAAATGTTCCATTGGTTGGCAATATTGATCCTAATATAGTCTTTATTACAGGCTTGCTTTGGAATGTTCCAATATTGATTTTTTATATAAAATTATTAAAAAATCCAGATAAAAAAGAAGTTGTTAGATTATCAGCCTTTCATAAATTCTTATGGCCGGTTTTGATGGCTTATATTATTTTATTATTCCCATTGTTAATTCAGCAAATTTCTACATCAGAAACATGGCAGCAGATGAAAAATGAAAAACCAGTAAAATATGTATAATATACATAATTATGTAATTTTGCTTTATTGCTTTATTGGTATATATCGTTTTGTATAAAGTTGTGAAATAATCATATAGGCTCTTGATTTTTACCCCTAATATTTGCGACATATAAGATATGACTGATGAAGACGATTATTTAAGATATGATAAGATGGTTGAAACTGCACTAAGGGGTGTGGTTCGCAGGGCTATTGAGGAGGTAATTGAAAATTACAATATCACCAATGGCATGCCGGGTGATCATCATTTTTATATCACTTTCTTAACTGACTATCCTGGCGTTAAAATTCCTGATTACCTGCGAGAGCGCTATCCCGGTGAGATGACTATTGTTTTGCAATATCAGTTTTCTGATTTGAAGGTAGATAATGAGCGTCTAGAGGTAACATTATCATTTAACAATGTTCCTGAAAAACTGGTCGTTCCACTTAATGCAATAAGTATATTTGCAGACCCATCTGTTAATTTCGCGCTTCAATTCCAACCTCTTGGAGAGGCTATGGATGATGAAGATCTTATTTTACAAGAGCTTGCAGAAGAAGAACCTGATGACCCTGATGGCTCTGGCGGTGGGGGCAGATCTTCTGGTGAGAAAACTGGAGAGGTTATATCTCTAGATAGCTTTCGCAAGAAATAGGATAAGCCTATGAGCTTATGGAACTTTGATAAATCTTGTCGCGTAGAGCCTTTTCGTGTTTTGCTAAAACGTGGGGAGTTTGTGGATTCTGCGCGTGAGAGTCGCCTTGTTCCTTATAAAATATATTATCCAGTAGATCATGGCCTAGATAAAATTCCAATAATATTATGGAGTCATGGCTTTGGTGGAAATCGTGATGGGGCTTCGTTTATATCGCGCTTTTTGGCAGGGCAGGGATATGTGATTGTGCATATTACCCATATAGGGACTGATAGCTCTCTATGGGAAGGTAAAAAGGGGCATCCTTGGGATATATTAAAGGAAGTCAAAATATCGCGCGAAACCACACTAAACCGAATGTATGATGTGCCATTTGTACTTGATGAGCTAGAGAGATGGATCATTGAAAATCCTTATATTGGTCAATATATGGATATTAACAATATTGGTATGTCGGGGCACTCATTTGGTGCAATGACCACGCAAGTAATGGCGGGTATGAAGTTTCCCAATATGGATGGAGAGCTTATATCCTTGCGTGATAAGCGAATATCATCTGGCATATTATACAGCCCCGTTCCTATCGATCATTTAAGTGATGCTCTACCTGAAGATATTTATGGATCTATTGATATTCCTCTTTTTCACATGACAGGAAGCAAAGATGATTCACCAATAGAAGGTTATGATTATAAGCATAGATTAATTATTAAAGATTATGCAGGAAATTCAGAGCAGTATTTGCAAGTTTTAGATGGCGGAGATCATATGATTTACAATGGAACGCGGGGGAAACTTGCCAATAACCCTAAACGTGAAGAGCATGAAAAACTTATCCTTGAGGGGGTGTTTGCATTTTGGCAGTCATATTTGAAGGGTGATGATAACGCCATGAAATGGCTTAAAAATCAATATAGTTAGGTTTAGACTTTGATATCTTTTTGGGGCTTTAACCCTATTATATATGATAGGCGATTTATTGGGAAGCAAGAGTAACAGCTTACGCGATTTTGCTGTATATCTTTGCACAAAACACCCTATAATGTTCCCTCTTTGTTTCATGTGAAACAATATGTAAAAATGGGTTGTTTTATAGTTAGTGGGGTGGAACTTCTGAAGATTGAACCTCTGCATTACGCAGACGTTTCCATATATATGGCGGGCTGCCGCATCTAATATCTTGTATATTAGAGCTATGCTCTGCACCGTATTTTTGCTCTATCTCATTGACAGATTTTATAATATTTGCGCTAATGGGCTTATTGAATAATTCATCGCTCAAATCTATTTGTGTAAAATATTTTGGTATATGGTTTTGAGGGATAAAAGCCAAAATATCCGATAGTCCTAGTGACCTTAAATTATCAGAAATTTGCGCATCATTTACGTCTTTTATATCTTCGAGATAACGCGCAAAATTTATTTTATAGATTTTTAATGCCTGCATTTCATAAAACAATCTTTGCTTGCTTTTATACCAAGAATTAAAGGCATTTAGAGCTGCTTTTGCTTCGTCGACACCACTTTGTAAATCATAGTCATAGTTTTTTGCCAGATCTTTCCAATCTGGTGAGTTTATCGCTCCGATCCAGCCTGAATTATCGCCTTTTTTTGCTAGAGCCCAGCAAGTTCGTATGGTTTCTATTTCTGCCCATGCTTCACAAAATAGCATAGATACAATGTTGCTATTTGCATCTAAAGATATTGGAAATACCCCTTGTTCTTTTAATGGTAGGAAATATAAACCATACATATCTTGGTAAAAATGCATAATTTCATGCAAGAAATTGTGGGCATTACCTCTAGCTCCTAAAAGCGAGGATAGCTGTATTTTAGCTTTCATATTTCCTGATTCAGATATTTTCCAAAATCCGTTTATGAATTGTTGTTTTTTGTGTGTGGTGTCTAGCTTTTCTGTGCTAAGTGCGAAGGGTTTATACGCTCCTGCTGTGCCAAAAACGGAAAATTTAACCTCATATCCATAATCAATTAAATCGTGAATAATGCTGGCAAAAAAATCATCTTTCATTGCAAAGGACAAAAGTCTATCACGCTTTTTTTTGCTAGGTTCAAATATATATGGTGGGCTTATTTGCATATGGTCATTTTTAGATGAAAGGTATAACCAAGGCAAGAGGTTAAGAGAAGTTAGCTATATAGCATAGTTCTATATATCAGGCGCAAGATCTTCATAATCTTCATATGTTTCTGAAATTCGACTTAATTCTTTTTTCATAGTATTTTTAGCGCGGAACAATGCTGATTTTGCGGCGCTTGGTGAAATGCCAAGTAACTCTCCTAATCTTTCATAGCCGCCACTAGCTATAAATTTTGTTCTTTTTTCCTGACGACCATTAGATTGTGGCTCATGCTGTTCAAGCTCATCAAAAAGCGCATCTATTATTTTATATTGGGTCTCATTGGTCAGCTTTTTTTGTGCCAGACGAATTCTAGCTTGAGCAGTTTCTGCCCATTCATCACGCAAGATTTGCTTTATTGGATCGCTACCATAGGAATTACAGTCATCAGCACCTTTGTATATAAAATCAATCCAGTTGGTATTTTCAACTCTGGCAGAATCAACAATTGATTCTCCTTCTATGAAATAGTTATTGTGACGCATGATTTTTCCAGAGCTGTTTAACGCTTGATTACGTGCAACGGCGCTAAGCCAAACCCGAAATGTGGACATCTCGGGTGTAAACTGGTCTATTTTATTCCATACTGTTGTAAAAGCTTCCTGTGCGACATCACTAAAATCACTGTGACATTCTTCCTCATTCTTATTAAACCAGTAAGTGGCAGGCAAACGTTCGCTCATAACTTTTTTTACAACGTAATATACCATGGAATAGTGCTTGTTATATAGCTCTTCAAAAGCTTTCTCATCACGATCAATTACGCCTTGAACTAGGTGTATATCAACATCTTCAATTTGACGTCCTACTGGTTTACCCATATCCATATCTGAAACGGAAACGTCATTTATCATGATATCATGAACATCTTTGCCATCACCCATATTCAACTCCATAAATATAAATATTAGTTATAGTAATTTGGCTTTATTTTATGACTTTGTTGCTGCGTTACGTGCGCAAAGTTACTATGTATTGTCACTTGCACCTTGTCCTAAAATAAAGCCAAATTACTATACCACTATACAATGTAACACCATATATTTAATATGGCAAATAGGAAGGGGGATTGCATCATATGGCGCACCCGGCAGGATTCGAACCTGCGACCCTTGGCTCCGGAAACCAATGCTCTATCCCCTGAGCTACGGGCGCTTATATAAATTAACAAGGGATTATACGCATAAAAAAAAGCGCTCGGCAACCTCTTGCCAAATGCTTTTAACAGTGAAACAATACCCTTCAGATGTAAGCTTTTAGAATAACTTTATAATGCAATAATGCAGAAGTTTTAAGATCAGCCCTACAAGGCAGTAGTGTACATAGTCGTGTTAAGTAACCATGATTTTTTTAATTTTCTTTTCTATGTTGGATAATTACTATGATTCCCATGCCTGATATTATCCCTAGTAGTAATAGTAATAAGGGCTGCATCGAAGCTTTACCAACAGTATTACCTGCGGTGCGGTTAAGCAGGATTATTTGCTGATCTATTTTCTCAAGCGTGGCATTAGCTTCATTTTGTGCAGTTTTTAGAGCTGTAATATTATTCTTTAAAATATGATTTTCTGCTCTTAGCTCTTTTACAGCCTCAATCATTGGGGCAATAAATTCAAGATAATTGACAGACATCATATTGTTAGGATCATCAGGGCTTCCATTTACAAGCTCTGGAAATTCTTTTTGTAATTCCTGAGCGATAACACCATAATTTATGCGCTTTGTTTTGTCATTTTTCATGGTATAGCTATAAGTATTTATTTTTGCTAAACGCTCTAATATTTCTTTTCCGCTAAGTGGTTTTATATTTTCTTTTAATCGTTTGTCAGATACGGCTGCGCCCATGGCAACCCATGCTCCAGATTCTCTAACTTCAAAGCCGATTGTACTTGTGCCGGTATCTGTTTTATAACGGATCATGCCATCTGCAGGTGTGGCAGGGCGCTGTGCTTCTGTACCGCGTGGGGTAATAATTGCACCAGTGCCTGCAATATCAAGAGATGCCTGTGGTGATGA
Source organism: Micavibrio sp. (assembly GCA_027075555.1). Classification (GTDB taxonomy): domain Bacteria; phylum Pseudomonadota; class Alphaproteobacteria; order Micavibrionales; family Micavibrionaceae; genus UBA1672. Next base: position 5,936 of record JALTAZ010000143.1, on the reverse strand, counting down.
TGTACCGATACCGACATTACCAGCATTATCGATTAAGAATGGGGTTGTGTCGGTATCAGTTCCATCATCATTTATACGCAAAGAGGCTCCAGTACCTGCATTAGTTGCCATAATTGGCACGGCTGCGCTTGAGGTGCCGGTGACACTGGCTTTAAGTACGGTTCCAGTATTAGCGGCATTATTACCAGTTAGTGTAAAGTTACCAATAGTTCCTGTTAAGCCAGTAGAGCTTGAAAACACATCTAATAGTTCACCTGATGTGATGCTGGTTGATCCTATGCCAATAGCAGTTTCGGTTGTAAGGGTATCCCAGTTCCACACTTGCGCGAAGTTGGCATTGGCAATTGTGTTAGTTGCTGTGGCTGCGGTTAGACCTGATAGGGAAGCCGTACCACCAGTGGCGGCTATAGTTGTCCAGCTTGTACCATTACAATAGCTAAGAGCGCCACCATTATATCTTATTGCACCGGCTATGCCTGCCGCGCAGGCCTCTCCACCATCAGCAATCTTTAGTGTGCCTTCAATTTCAAGGGCAGTATCGGCGACAAGGTTTGTCGCAGGTATATTAGGGTCAATTACCATTTTCCCACCGAAAAGCCCCATTGTGTTTGCGGTTGTTAAATCAACGCCAGATTGATCTCCCATGAATATACCAAATGATGATGTGCCTGATATAGTTGGCCTTGTCACAGAAGCATCTCCTAACCCAAACCCAACACCATAATCACCACTAGCCATCACTTCTCGCCCAAAGGCCATTGCATAACTTCCACTTACTCTACTATTAAACCCAAAAGCTGCACTTCTCCATCCACTGGCAGTTACACTAGAACCAATTGCTACGCTTGCTGTGTTGCTAGCGGTTGTATCATATCCCATTGCTATGCTATTAGTGCCAATATTTGCATCGTCCCACTCAGTTCCTGTAACTGTACCAGCGCGGAAAGCACCAGTTGCGGGTTGGAAAAACATGCGTGTGCCTGCGCCTGATACCGGAACAGCAGACGTTCCTGTATATGTGCCAGTAACTAGCAAGTTACCTTCATCAATATGTAATTCTGCACTTGGGCTTGCTGTGCCAATACCAACGCCACCAAGATTTACTGCGCTTAGAGTTGCAGCATCATTTCCAGTTGTTAAAACATCTTGCAAATTTGGTGATCCACCGCCACTGCCGCCTTGCAGGTCGGTATCACAAGACCAGCCTGAGCCATTTGTCCAAACCAGCTTTTGCGCCGCAGCGCAGTTTATTGCAGGGCCTAGTTGATCTCCATTTACATTAATGGTTGTACCAGCATTTAAAGTTGCGCTGGCAGTGATGTTTGTACCCGTAATATCACCTGATATGCTTGCATCTCCTGTAATATCTACATTATCGCTAAGGGCTAAATTGCCAGTAGAGCTTGATATTGAGTTTTGCGCGTCTATTGCTCCGGTTATATCTACCGCATCATTAAGTGTTAAATTACCTGTTGAAGATGATACTGCGCCTTGAAGATCAGATGTGCCTGTAACTATTAAATTATCGCCTATATTTAAATCCCCAGTTGAACTGGAAATTATTCCTTGTGCATCTATTGTGCCAACAAATACGCTTGAGCCTGTTACATTGAGCGTTCCGCCAAGGGTAGTTGATCCATCAACATTAAGCGTTGTGTCAAAATCAACTGCCGCTGTTGAATTTAATGTGGTTAGGGTTGTTGCCCCCGTTACGCCTAATGTTCCGCCAATTATTGTATTGCCTGTTGCAGACAAATCAACGCCAGAAAGATTCCCATTAGCAACTAAATTGCCAGTAAGGGCAATATTACCTGCAACATCTAATGCTTCGGCTGGGGTGGTTGTCCCTATACCTACTTGTGGAGTTCCACTATTATAGTAAATATCATTGCCAGAGCCCGCGTTCCAAAAGCCGTTGGAAACAGGAACCCAGCCATTGGTTGCATCACATATTTGCAAAACGTCTGGATCTGATGAAGTGTCAATACGTATAAGCCCCTCATTAGCGCCATTACAAGTTGTTAAAGTTGTTTCATTTGGAAATAGCATAGACGCTGCTCCAAGTTGAAGCGCGGCAGTACTAGAAGTTAAGTCAATACCTGCTGTGAATGATGCGCCACCAGTAACCTCAAGATTTTTGTCAATTTCCGCAGTTGATGGATCGCCACTTTTTATATTCCACAAGCCATTAGTAGCGGCAATAGCAGTGCCATAAGTAAATTCAACAACTATATCATCACCGCCCTTTGTTATAGAAGGGGAGCTCCCACCATTACATATGGTTTGGAACACTTGATCTTGTCCCGCTGAAATAACGGCAATGACTGTATATGTTTCATCTGATGGATCACTATTACCGTCTAGCCGGTCATTAGTTCCACTGGAATCTGTATCACATGCAATAGCGTTTGTTGTTCCCCCAGCGTCCCAAGCACAATATCCATATTCTATTCCCCATGGGTCAATACGTGATGAGGCGATTATATTTGGAAGGAAACCGCCACCTGTAGGACCTGATCCAGATGCATCTTTATATTCCAAAGGCTCAACAAAACCATCAGAATCGCAATCCCCGTCATTTGCAAGTTGCGTAGCTTCAAGTAATACAAGGCGCGAAGCAATATCCATTTCGCTTTCGGCCTTAGTCCTAGTTTGAACATTTACCATGGTGCTTAAGGGTCCACGCATGGTTGAAACAACCACAGTGCCTAGAAGTCCTACAATTATCACTGCGCCAAACAGGGCAAAGAAAATATTACCTGATTCGCTGGAGTAAAATTTATTAAACATAATATATAAATCCCTTGGGCATTTTTTATTTTCTTATATTTTTTTGCTTATCATAGTAACTTGCATTTATTTTATGACTTTATTGCATTGCTGCGTTCCTCACGTAAAGTCACTACGCTTTGTCGCTTGCGCGCTGTTATAAAATAAGGCCAAATCACTATAGGCTTGGATACACTCCTTCATTGTTAATTATGAAGGAAAAGTGTTTACAAAGCCTTATCAAAATAAGGGGGCATGTGCTTATTTCTGGGGATATGTGGATTGTTTTATGTGCAAAGGATTGGGTGAAATTACAGCCCTAGTTTTTTATTTCAAATTTATCAAGTGCATATTTTTGTCTTTTACGAAGTTTTTCTATATCCATACCATCTATTAATTCGTTAAATACTTTATACCAATTTATTTCAGCTTTAAGATGTAAGAACACCGAGCCTAATCCAAGAGCAGCTCTATCCATAAAGACAAATTCACGAGGCACTTGAATTCCGCCAAATTTGCGTAGCTTTTTGTGAACTTTTTCGGCAGTTTCCCGTCCGTACACGCCGTTTGTAATTTCACCAATTGGGCGCACTTTATCTTCTAAGATAGGTCCATAAAGGAATTTAGCCCAAATATTGAGTGTTTCTATTTGATCCTTATTAAGCCCCCTAAACCCCCATGTTTCATAAGCATGTACGGTCATATCTATATCATCATTTTGTAGTGCGTGATATAGGTCAACAACGCCACCTATAAATTCTACAGGGAAAACACGTACGCAACCAAAATCCATTAAATTGATGGATAAATCATCGCGTATTGTATAGTTGCCAAGATGTGGATCACCATGTATAACTCCGTAATTATATAAAGGCACGTACCAAGCTCTAAACATATTCATGGCGATGATATTGCGCATTTTTGTGTCTTTATCAACAAAATCTAATATAGGAGTTCCTTCAAGCCAGGTGCTAGTAAGCAGGCGATCGGTTGAAAGTTCGTCTATAATTTCTGGAACATGTACGTTTTTTTCCTCACGCAGCATATAGCCATATAGCTTGGAGTGTTTTGCCTCTAACTTATAATCAAGTTCTTCACGAAGGCGCTGGGCTAGTTCGGCGTGAATTTGTTTGGTTTTTATTGCTTTATCATATTTTTCATATAGAGAAAATATAATGCGAAGCTGATTAAGGTCGGCATCTATGGCAGATTGCATATCTGGATATTGTAATTTACAAGCTAGATTAACGCCATCATTAGATACTGCTTTATGTACTTGACCAAGACTTGCGGCAGCGGCGGCTTCTTTTTCAAATAAAGCAAACTTATTTTGCCAGTTACTACCAAGTTCAGTTTTCATACGGCGACGTACAAAAGGCCAGCCCATTGGCGGCGCATTTGATTGTAATTGTTGAAATTCCTTGGCGTATTCATCTGGCAAGGCTTCGGGAATGGTTGATAGTATTTGCCCAACTTTCATAAGAGGTCCTTTAAGATTCCCTAATGAACGCATAAGTTTTTCGGCATGTTCATTTCTATCAATATCTAGCCCTAAATATTTTTCACCAGCTAGTTTAATGGCTAAATTTACCATTGTTCCAGATACACGACCATAGCGTACCACGCGTCCTCCAAGTGTATTTTTATCTTGTTTTTCATGCTCTATAGTCATAACTCTACTGTTAGACTATTTCGCTTATAAACTCCAATAGTTTTTAGTATAATAAACATTTTTTGCGATTTAATTTATATATAGAACTAGACAAAGCAGCTATTTTCATGTTGCAATAATCAGGCAATATGAATGTTTCTTTGAGGTTTTAATAATAATGAGTTTTAAAAATAAAGTAGTAACTGTATTATTCTTGATATTTGGTTTTATCACATTTGCACCAGTTAGCGCGCACGCTGGATTTTGGGAGTTTTTCTTTCCAAAAGTTGATGATGGCCCCAAACCTTCAGAAACGTTAATAGCTCCATTTGCAGATGAGGATGCGGTTATTGAGGATTTAGATGTAAACGGAAGATCTGAAAAGCAAATCCCCCTTCATCTTCGTCATAGACCAAATTCTGCAATAACCAAATGGGTACAAAATACTGTTCCAGAGTTATTTACTTATAAGGCTGATAATTATGAAAAGGAGTATGCAAAAAAAGTAGTTAATTTTAATAAAACAGGTTTGAATGAATATGTAAGTTTCTTGCATAAAAAGGGGATATTAAAGACTCTTAAGACAGGTAGGTATAATGTAACAGGCATTATTCAGGGATATCCTCAGATTTTGAATGAGAGAGCCATAGATGGTCGCTATCGCTGGGTTTATAAAATGAACATAATGGTAACATATTTTGATAGCGGCCTTAAAAAATATAAGGAGGAAAAAGAGGGGGATACCCTTACTAAGGAATTCACTCTAACAATGCAAATTGGACGCCATAAAGGTGTTAATAATGAGCATAGCATTTTGATAGAAACGTGGGGTGTAAAGGATAAAAAGTCCTAGTTTATATATTGATATATAGTACAATCCAAACCAAGAATCATTTATTTTAAGGAGCATAAAATGACAGAGAACGTCGCAAGTTTTCCTGTGCAAGGCGCAGATGATGTTAATGATAATAATGGCCAGCAAGGGAAAAATGCTCCTAAAGATGTTGGCGGTATTGCTGGTGAAAGACTTACCAGTTTTATTGAACGTATTGAGCGTTTGGAAGAGGAAAAGGCCGCTCTTATGGAAGATATTAAAGAGATTTACGCCGAGGCAAAAGGCGTTGGGTTTGATGTAAAAACTATACGCAAAGTCGTTGCTTTGCGTAAGATGGACGGTGAAAAACGCCGCGAGTCAGAAGAATTGCTAGAGCTGTATAAGGCCGCTGTTGGCATGGGATAGCGTATATTTACCGATATTGTATATGGTTACTATTCTAGTCATAACAAAATTATCGCCTATTTTTTTTAGGGGGGTATAGTGATAGGTAGCCCAGTTCTGATTTCTGACCACACGTACCGCTAAAAATACGAATAACCGCTATCATTTATTTGATGGCGGTTATTTCTTTATTAAGCATGTCAATACGCATTTAAAATTGACCCACTATTAGCGTTGAATTTTGACCCACCTTTGGGGTATTTTATTGTGTGTAAATCATGTAGTTATGCACATAGA
>JALTAZ010000142.1 GCA_027075555.1 Micavibrio sp. | reverse complement strand
CTATCTATACCAAAAGCACTTAAAGCAAAATTTTGTATAGATTCTTTTGCCTCTTTACTAAAAATACCCACAATACTTGCAACCGTGCTTATAAACTGGAACGCTATTTTACTAGCACCAGTAACACCTAACCTTTCAATATTATCTGACGCAGCATTAAATACAGAAGATACATTATTTGAAAAAAGACCGCTTACGCCTGAAGACATCGCGCTCAATCCCCCACCGGAAATTTTATTGTTAAGAAGCATATTAGCGCTTTGCGTTAACTCTTCTTTTTTCCTATCAACACTTTTACGAGCACTATCAAACGCTCCACCAGCAAGCCCATATTTATTTTCTTTTGCATTGCTAAGCACATTATCCTTAAGGTCTAAATAAACACTTTGCACAACCTCAGTAGCGCTTAAATCCTTAGCTTTAGCCCTTGCAACAGCATCATTTATATCTTGCGCTGAAATATCCAACCCAAACGCAATTTCAGCAGCAGGCAAGGCATTACCACTTACAACATGGGATATAAGCATAACCAAAGCCCTTTGATTATCTCCTTCTTCACCCTGTGCAATTTTACCATTTTCCTCTAACCCACCTATAACCGTCGAGGCCATAAATTTAGCAGGAGCACTCATAACATATGATACTCCATCAACCGCTAATGCCAAAGTGCCTGATAAAGCATCTGTAACGGCAGAAATGACAGGGATATCCTTTTGAGACACCCGCCCTAGTGCCTCACTTAGTGGGCTTTCTAAACTTGCATCAGCAACGGCAACACCAAGCGCTCCGGCTGTCATTATACCTAGGCGCTTTTTAAACTTAACATATAATTTATCCGTACCTGAAAAATCACCCCTTTTTTCCAATTCATCGATTCTTCTTAAAAGATCGGCATCATCAACCCTTTGAGACTTAAACGCTCTAGCCCCTAAGTGCGAAGATCTACTATCAGCACTATCAAACTGCTTTGCCCATTGATCAAGCACGTCTTGGCGCGCTGCCTCAGGGTTTTCAGTCATAACTTTTTTAATTGCATCTTCGCGCGCGGTTAAAAGTTCATCAAAAGACGAACGTATAGCCTCTATATCACCACTTGACAAAGCCGTAGAGTTAGATAACTCATCTATGTATTTATTAATATTTACCTTATCAGAATTGCTCTCTATTGCCTTGGTAAAGTCCAAGGCCACCTCTTGGATTTTAGGTATAGACTTCATTCTAATAATTGTAGTTGGGCTTTCTAGAAACTCTCTGGCTTGAGAAGATAAATCACCTTGTTTTAGAACTCCATTGCGCCAATCAATGATATCATCAACTATATTATCAGAGCTCTCACTATTTCTTATAACATCTGCAAGCCCTTCCCTAATTTCACTAGGAAAATGCACAAAATCCACTCCGCGCATAAATAAATTAACTATTTCATCAATTCCTGATTGACCTGCCATATGTGATACACCCCTTGTATCTTGGTATTATTTTAAATACCTTTTTCTTTGATACTACACAATATATGAAGATAATGTCAAATATAATCAAATATAATAAGTAATGCGCCGCCGTACTCGCTATGAAAACTTTACAGACACTACATAACCTTATATGTAACGTAAGTAAGATTATAAATGATAACATATATCAGGAATATAAATAGAAATGAATCTTGGCACGAAATTACAAACTAATAACAATAGCTATACATCTGAGGGAATTGAAATCCATGGTCCTGAAGATTTTGAAGGAATGCGCAAGGCTGGAAAACTTGCTGCGGAAATTCTAGATATGATAACAGATTATGTTGTTCCAGATGTTACAACAGAAGAGCTAGACAAACTATGTCATGATATGTGCGTAAAAGCAGGAGCAATCCCTGCCCCGCTTAACTATCAAGGGGCGGCTCCAACACCCTTTCCTAAGTCAATTTGCACATCAATTAACCATGTTGTATGCCATGGAATTCCTAATGAAAAGAAACTACGTGAAGGAGATATACTAAATATAGACGTTACAGTTGTTCTTGATGGCTGGCATGGCGATACATCACGCATGTATTTTGTTGGTGATAAAATACCAGTAAAAGCCCGCCGTCTTAGCGATGTCACCTACGATTGCATGATGGCTGGAATAGAAGCAGTAAGACCAGGAGCAACTTTAGGGGATATAGGTCACGCAATTCAAGAAATAGCAGAAGCACAACGTTTTTCCGTTGTCAGAGATTTTTGTGGTCATGGATTAGGGCGCGTATTCCATTGCCCCCCTTCTGTTATGCACTACGGCAAGCCAAAAACAGGAACCGTTTTAGAGGCTGGAATGTTCTTCACAATAGAACCCATGATAAATGCAGGACACTACGCAACAAAGGTTTTAAAATCTGATGGCTGGACAGCTGTCACCCGTGATCGCTCACTATCTGCTCAATACGAACACTCACTTGCTGTTACCGATGATGGCTTTGAGATATTCACACTTTCACCAAAGGGCTATACAAAAGCACCATATGGCGTATAATATTTAATACATGAGTTTACCTATACCCCAGAAAAAGCAAAAACCGCATTATATCGGTCATAGAAAAAGACTACGCGAGCGCTTTATAATTGGTGGCGCTGATGCTATGCAGGATTACGAGCTGCTAGAGTTGCTCTTGTTCATGGCAGTTCCTAGGCGTGACGTAAAACCTATTGCAAAGGACTTACTTTCCAAATTTGGGTCATTACCAGAACTTATGAGCGCACCACATAGTGCTATATCACAAATTGAGGGAGTGAGCGAAAATACAGCAACAGCAATAAAAATAGTTTTTGCATTATCCGCGCGCATGATAAAGCAAGAAATAATGCAAAAACCCGTCCTTAATAACTGGGCACGTCTTATGGATTATTGCCATATGAGCATGGCATATGAAACTAAGGAGCATTTTCGCATTTTATTTTTAAATAAAAAAAACATGCTAATAGCCGATGAAATACAAGGTTCTGGCACAGTTGATCATGCTCCGGCATACCCAAGAGAAATAATGAAACGAGCACTTGAACTTGGCGCAACCGCGCTTATACTCTTACATAACCACCCCAGCGGTGATTACAAACCTTCTCAGGCTGATATATGCATGACCAACATGATTATAGATGCGGCAAAGCCATTTAATATTACAATACATGATCATATTATTGTTGCCCGTGGTGGTTATACATCTTTTCGTAATGAAGGGCTTATTTAATGCAATTCATATCCCCTGCTACACGATTTATATTTCTATCATTTGTTATATTATTATCTGCCGCTTGTGTTAGTGAAAATCACAACAGAGCAAATCCTCCGCCTGATTATTCAAATAAAATTATAGCCACAAATAATAAATATGGCAGTATTCACAAAATAAACTCTGAGCTTGAGCAAATAAGAGAGAAAAATTTCTCAACCTTACGCACAGAAATGGTCATACGCGGGATGAGCATGGACAACCCAATGCTAATACGCGCTTTTAAAAATGAAATGCAATTAGAATTATGGGTAAAAAGCTCTTACCATAATAGGTATGAATTATTTAAAACCTATAACATATGTAATAAATCAGGTGTCCTAGGTCCTAAACTTAAAGAAGGTGATAAGCAAACACCAGAAGGATTTTACAGCGTCACAAAAGATCGCCTTAATCCAAATAGTCAATATTTTCTATCATTTAATATTGGTTTTCCCAATGCCTATGATCGCGCGCACAAACGCACTGGATCATTACTTATGATTCATGGTTCTTGTGTATCGGAAGGCTGCTTAGCCATGACAAATAAAAATATCGCAGAAATATATCTTATTATTGAACAAAACTTCAAATATGGTCATAAATCCATTCCAATTCATATTTTCCCTTTTCGTATGACAAATGAAAATATGCTGGCACGAAGCTCATCCAAATGGTATCCTTTTTGGCTTAATCTTAAGCAAGGATATGATTTTTTTGAAAGATATAATGTCCCCCCACAAGTTTCATTACAAGGCAAAAGATACGTATTCTCACATGGTATAAACTATGCAGCCATACATTAAACAGATTATCGTTATGCTCACTTGAAAATATAGATAAAATCTAATAGCTTTTGCACCACAGGAAATAATATAATTAACACTTAGTAACAAAAGGTCATAAAATGATTCCCCGCTATGCACGCCCTGAAATGGCAAATATATTTGAGCAAGAAAATAAATTCCGCATATGGCTAGAGGTTGAGACACTAGCCCTTGAAAAAATGGCTCAAATGGGCGTTGTCCCTAAAAGCGCTGCGACATCTTTGCGCAAAAAGGGCAATTTTGATGTTGAGCGTATCAACAAAATTGAAGCAGAAGTTAAGCATGATGTAATTGCATTTTTAACAAGTGTTGCCGATTATGTTGGTGAGGATTCAAGATACGTTCATCAGGGCATGACGAGCTCTGATGTCGTTGATACATCGTTTGCGCTGATGCTAACTCAGGCGGCAGAGCTCATAATAAAAGATATTGAAAAGGTTATGGTTGCTCTAAAAAAACGTAGCCTTGAACATAAAGATACACTGTGTATTGGGCGCTCTCATGGTATTCACGGCGAGCCAACGACTTTTGGATTAAAACTTGCTGGACATTATGCTGCATTTAAACGCGCACGTGATCGCATGATTGCCGCTAAAGAAGAAGTTTCTACTATTACAATATCTGGAGCAGTAGGCACATATGCCACAGCAGACCCTAAAATAGAGGCTTATGTTGCGGAGAAATTAGGGCTAAAGCCTGAAACCACAGCAACACAAGTTATACCACGTGATCGTCATGCAATGTTCTTTGCAACACTTGGCGTAGTGGCAAGCTCTATTGAAAACATATCAGTGGAAATTCGCCATTTACAACGCACTGAAGTACGCGAAGCCGAAGAATATTTTGACAAAAAGCAAAAAGGCTCTTCTGCAATGCCGCATAAGCGAAACCCAATTGGCAGTGAAAACCTTACAGGCCAAGCGCGTATTATCCGCTCTGCTGTTATACCGGCTCTTGAAAATGTTGCTCTTTGGCATGAGCGTGATATTTCCCACTCTTCAGTAGAGCGTACTATATTGCCCGATGCTCTTATCTCTGCTGATTATGCTCTTAACCGTTTAGCAGAAATTATTGATAATCTTTTAGTTTATCCAGAACGCATGAAACATAATCTAGAAATGACGGGCGGTCTTGTATTTTCTCAACGCACAATGCTTGCCCTGACACAAGCAGGTATTAGTCGTGAAGATGCATACAGAATTGTTCAACGCAATGCTATGAGAGTATGGGAAGATCGCAGCACCGGTAAAGGCACTCTTACACTTCGTGCAATGCTTGAGCAGGATAAAGATATTACAGATAAACTTGACCAAAGCGCACTTGACACCATCTTCAGCTACGATGCTTATACAAAAAATATAAACGATATCATCGACCGCACTCTTGCGGACTAAAATTAACCCAAAAAGCCAAAAAGGAGGTCACATTATGACTGTTGATAAAAAAGTAATTCAATATTTAAACGAAGCCCTAAAAGGAGAGATTACTGCAATAAATCAGTATTTTCTGCACTCACATATGCTTGATGATTGGGGCATTACTAAACTTGCAAAACATGAGCGCGCAGAATCAATCGAAGAAATGCACCATGCTGATGAGCTTATCAAACGCATCATGTATCTAGGCGGTTTGCCAAATCTTCAAGATTTAGGGAAACTTCACATAGGACAAAATGTTAAAGAAGTAATTGAAGGAGATTTGATATTAGAAAAAGAAGGTATAGCCCACTATCGCAAAGCAATAGCCCATGCAGAAAACGTTAATGACTATGGGACTCGTGACCTTTTAGCAAAGATTTTATCTGATGAAGAAGGTCATGAAGATTATCTGGAAACTCAATTAAAGATGATAGAGAATATGGGGCTACAAAATTATATAATGATCAATTCCGAAAGCCCACTTGACGCTGAGGGATAGTAAATTTAATAGGCCAGCTCCACTTTTTACTCATAATATATCAAGACTTGCTTTTCGTGGCTTGAAATTACGTTGTATTAACGCTCCGTCATTTCTTTGCATAATTAATAATTATATGAAGATATAGATATTAAGACAGGGTAGTTTTTTTATAACATATTTCACCACTTGCTTTTAACGCTGCATTATGCCACGACTATATCTATATAAAATAACTCTTAAGAGGACAGATAAAACAATGCTTAAGAAATTAATGCTTACACTAATCGGAGGTCTATTTATCATGACATCAAGCAACGCAGGTGCTGCTGATTCTAATATTATAAATATGGAAGTATCATCAGGAGGAACTGTGGTAATTAAATTAATGCCCGATATTGCTCCTAAACATGCAGCTCGCATTAAAAAACTTGCTAATGAAGGATTTTATGATGGAATAATATTCCATAGAGTTATCGAAAACTTTATGGCTCAAACAGGTGATCCAACAGGTACAGGTACAGGTGGATCTAACTACCCCAATCTGCCAGCAGAATTTAGCAATTATACCTTTAAACGTGGTACAGTTGGCATGGCCAGAACGATGAATCCAGATAGTGCCAATTCGCAGTTCTTCATTTGCTTTACTGATTATAAATGTAGAGGACTGACAGGATCATATACTGTTATTGGTCAGGTGGAAAAAGGCATGGAATTCGTAGATAAACTTGCTGTGGGTGAACCTCCAAGCAATCCTGATAAAATTATTAAAATGACAGTTGTTTCAAACGAAGAAACTACCGCACCTGAAAAGGCTGCTGAATAATTTTTTACAATTAAATTTTTTATATATAATAATTCGGCGACTATTATTTTAGTCGCCGTTTTCCTTAACTACTAGAAATAGATATAAAATTCTAAGGAAATAAAATGTCTAAAACCGATTGGTGGCGCGGAGCTGCTATATACCAGATTTATCCAAGAAGCTTTCTTGATACAAATAACGATGGCATAGGTGATCTTAATGGCATTACTGAAAAACTCTCTTATATTTTAGACCTTGGTATGGACGGAATTTGGATTTCACCGTTCTTTCCATCACCAATGAAAGATTTTGGCTATGACATTTCTAACTATAGAGATATTGATCCAATATTTGGAACATTAAATGACTTTGAGAAATTGCTTAATAAAGCACATAATTTAGGTCTAAAAATTATTATTGATTTAGTGCTTTCACATACATCAGATCAGCACCCTTGGTTTAGTGACCCTGATAAGAAAGATTGGTATATATGGGCAGATGGAAAAACTGATAATAATAAAAACTCTATTCCACCTAATAACTGGGTATCGGTTTTCGGGGGTAGCGCCTGGCAATGGGATAAGCGATATTCTCAATATTACCTGCATAACTTTTTAAAAGAACAACCTGATCTTAATTATCACAATAAAGACGTACAGGACGAAGCTCTTGATATAGCTAAGTTCTGGTTTGATATGGGCGTAGATGGTTTTCGCCTTGATACTGTCAATTTCTATTTTCATGATAAAAAACTTCGCGATAACCCTGCGCGAAGCAACGGCACAAAATACGCCACTCAACTAGAAAAACAAGTTCCATATTCAATGCAACAACATATTTACGACAAATCACGCCCAGAAAATCTAAACTTTATTGCGCGCTTGCGTAAATTAGCCGATTCTTACCCGAATCGAGTTTTAATTGGTGAAATAGGTGATGATCACCCATATGAAAGAGCGCGCGAATACACCAAAGGGAACAAACACCTCCATACCAGTTATAATCCGCATATGATGTCTGGAATAGAAAAAGAACTAACTGAAGGTTTAATAAGAACTCCCATAGATGATTACTATAAAAAAGGAAAATCGGATAAATCAAATAGCAGTAAGATCAATACAGAAATTACTGGTTGGGCAAGCTGGGCATTTTCTAATCATGATGTTGTACGCGCTGCTAGTCGTTGGTTTAAGTTATATAGGCATAATGAGGAGCTTTCAAAAACTCTTATGGTACTCCTCGGCTGCTTACCTGGAACTATTTTTATATATCAAGGTGAGGAGCTTGGCTTACCAGAGGCTAAAATACCTTTAGAATACATAAAAGACCCATGGGCAAGAGAAACCCTCCCACAATGGCAGGGTAGAGATGGATGCCGTACGCCTATGGTTTGGAACGAAGAAAAACCCTATAACGGTTTTTCCAAATCCAGCCCATGGCTACCCATTCCTAACACACATAAAAATCTAAATGTCTGTGTGCAAAGTCAGGATAAGTACTCAACTTTAAACACTGTAAAAAAATTCTATAATTGGCGCAAAAACAGAAAAGAATTTTTTAATGAATATTATGAGTTTATTGACACAAACAACTCAAAAATAATACATATATTACGAAAAGATAAAAATAACGAAACGAACTGTATATTTAACCTTTCAGGTAAAGAACAAAACTACCTAGACCATAAAATAGAGGGGTTTTCATTTATAATTAAAACATTAGAATGATTAAGTCTTTTTGCCCCTACCTTTTTTATCTTTCCCATCTATTTTAGGCTGCTTATCATTATCAAGATCAGCTTCTTCATCTTCAAGCTCTAATCCTATATCATCGTCTAGAATATCCTCATCAATTTCAAGAACGGCCTCAGCTTGATCTTTTCTTTTACTTTGCCTAATTATATCCTTGTCCTCACCTTTTTTAAGCTCCAATGCCTTAGCAACATTTATAAGCTGCTTTATAAGGACATCAATTTTCTTTGGATTAGCAATAGGCAGTGGCGTATCTAGGCGTAATATCCCCTCATCTTCAATAAACAAAAATATAATCCACGCCTTATCAATTTTCATAAGATTAGATATTTTAAGCAAACGATCCTCATTCAAATATTCTTGAGCCATTTTTAGATTATTAGTTTGCAATACGTAACTATCATCCCAGCCTTTAATATTTGGTTTATATTCTTGCCTTAAATCCATCAATGAAACCACATGAACCATACCTCCACTAGCCGCAGCTACAGAAAAAGGCAAAGCTGTTTGAAGGTTAACTTCTATGGCTGTCAAACGCCTTTTAGACCTTGCATCTAACTCACTATGTTCACTAGCAAACATAGAAACACTATAACCATCAACAACCCCATCAATTACAGGTGTCTCAAATAACGCCGTAGAATGATAGCGCATCTTTCTTTTATCTGCATAAAACTTCCATGCACGCTTTTGTTTTATAAGGATATACATTGTCCAAAACCAAAAAAACAACAAAAATCCTGAAACGAAAATCCAAAGAACAAGCGATATGGACAAAACGTATCTCCACAAGAAATATAAAAACACAAAAGCTCTGTAATTACAGAGCTTTATAGTGTAACTGTCTTTTAAACATCTTTCCACTATAATTATAATATTGTCAACTATATAAGATAAGGGGGTTATATATTACATGTCTCCCCCCTTATCATAAGTTGAATTACATACCCTAGTTATAACTAGAGGATATAGCATCGGTTGCCGGCATATGAGTATAATGTGCAAAACTCTCTAAAGATGGGGAATTTTCCAATATCTGTATCGGTTGAGTACTTTGCTCATTTGATATTTTATCTGCAATAGCCCCCATTTGAGATAATAGCTGTTCTGCATGAGATACCAAGGCTTCTGTTTTTCCAATACTAATAACATCACTATCAGCATTGCTTTCTAATTTTTTAGCAACAATATCCTCATGAGAGCTCACCATTTCAACTTTCTTCTCAAGTTTATGAATAGCATCACCAAAGAAACTAGTTTGTTTATCAACAATATCAACTTTTGTTTCTAGCCTTTGCATAGATTCAGTAAATGCATTAGCTTGTTCCCCAACATTATTTACCTTGGCTTCCATAACAGAAATAGAATGCGAAAATTTACCTGTTTGCTCATCAACTACTTCCATTTTTTCTTCAAGTTTATGAATAGCATCACTAAAAAATCCTGTTTGTTTTCTAATTACTTCAAATCCACCGCGCAAGCGCTCAAAACCAGCACCAAGAACAATGCTTGTTCCTATTGCTGCTACAGCGGAAAATACTGCCATCATAACAGATACTGCAACTATTGTTTCTACTTCTATAGACATATCTCAAAACCTTTCGTGAAATTTATGGCATATAGACGTTATTATCTATAAGAACCATATGAATATTGATTGAAATTATAGCGTGTTTTGACATAAAGTTCAGAAGATTATCGTATTAGATACGACTATATTTAAACAACGCTTATATTTTTATGGTAAACCCACGCGGGCGATTTTGTCTATTATTATCGTTTCGAAATTATTTAAAGTTTTATCTACTTAAATAACAAAAAGCCACCTTAGAATAAAGGTGGCTCTCTATAATGTACCATATATATGCTATAATACGCTGATATTATTATCCTAAAAATCGCTACTATATATTTCATTCAAGGCTTCCTCCCCCAAAGATAAAAATGTAACTTTATCTTTTTTGGGAACAACAATCTCCTTTTGGGGTTGAATTACCTCATTTTCAAAAACCTCAACCATTTCCTCACCTTCAAATTCATAACTGCCTTTTTGAATATCCGGTGATTTTATAACCTCAACTTTTTTAGCAATAATACGCTTTGGAGCCATAGAGATATAATCTTCTGCGCTAGTATCTACAACACCTGATGCGGGTTCAACCTCACTTACTGTTGTTTCCATAGCACCACCCACCTTAGGGATAATGGCGTTTGCATGTTCTTCCTTCTTCTTATCAACTGAGCTAGCATCACCGTGTTTTTCCTCTTTTGAAACAAGATCATCTTTCTTTACAGGTGCAGAGCCCTTTCTTTGTGCATCAGAAAATATTTCCTCAGCCTCTAATACAGGTTCAACCGTGATAGAATCTTCTTTCACCTCATTTGCAACAGGTTCTACAACCAATTTTTTTTCTGGAAGCATTTTTGCTCGCACATAAACTACGCCAGAACCCGCCGTTCTCTGATTACCATAAGGAAAATAACTATCACTACGTTGAGCTTCCCAACCTTCCCCACACGCTGTCAATAAAAGAGGAGCAGCAAATACAACAAGACGCAACAAATATTTTGACATGACATATTCCTTCTTAAAAACTGGTTATTTTTCTACACAGAAATACGCCACGAGCCCGCGCGGCATGTTCGATCACACTACGATATACATATATAAAAATCAATATGGGCAATTGCAAAAATAGAAAGCTTTTTATAAAAGCAACTCGTATGTAAAAATAAAACTCTAACAATACAAAGGTTTAAGCATTTATATTTTTTTAAAAAGTTATATCCATATAGTTTTTAACTTTATTTTTTATATTGCCTAACTCTTCCCACATAGTGTCCTTTTCTCTAACAAATACTTCATTATAACCAGAACCCAAAAGACCCTGCCATTTAGATTTATACCTACATTTTTGCATTTTATTCTTTTTCCTTTGCAAATTCATTTTATATTCTAACTTTATTCCCTTATTACTACTACCATTTAGGTTTACACCATCAATGTCTAAGGCAATTCTTTTATACCCCCATTCATAAGCAAGAACAGCTTTGCGATCAAAACGATCTTTAATACGACATTTATTATTTGCTTTTTTACTATCTGGCGATAGGGCAAGAGCACCCATATTAGATAAATCATTATCTACGTCCTCTAAGAAAACGCTATGATTATTATCTATAACATTTAAATTTCCAGATTGATTATTACTATATTTCAAATCAGATAAATAGCTTGGATAAGGGCTCTCTCTATCTATAGATTGCAATGACGCAATTGGCGGTTTTAACGCCAAAGGCTGCACTTTATTAGATGTCATACACCCCGATAAGGCAAATATTGTAAAAATAGAGATAAAAAATAACCTATATAAACTCTCCTGATCTTTAAAAGACAAATGCGGGGTGAAACATAATATCTTCACCATATCTTTAAACATACCTTATTATAGCATAAACTCAATGTCAGCGCGAGTTTTGAGCTAAAAACATGTGCTGCACTGCAAACATCAATATACGTAAAATACGAGATAAAAGTTAAAAGAACAAAATAAAGTTTAGTTAATATCTTACCTACCTATCTATCATAGATATAAAATACTATTGACATTATTGGAACGCCCAGAGCTCCAATTGTCATAGCCCATAAATAATATTCATTCATGCTATAGCCAACTCTAGAGCCAAATAATACATATATCAAATCAGGAGAATTTGGTGCAAAAAATGATAACCCAAAGAATGTAACTATACTAAAAAATAGCACCTTATCACGAAATTCTGTCCAAAAATAAGACATTATGTAAGCAAAGCCAAATCCTAAAACTCCAACCATTATAGGTCTTATAGATCCAGTATTATTAGAAATAATAAATGAAGCCGCACCAATAATTACAAATAAAGATAGAACATACCATTTCAAAGCCTTTAAAAATGCCTCTGACATTCTATGCCCCCATATATAATTCACAGAATATAACTATTTCCCTCACGATAACAATAAGATAACTATAAATCCAGTTTATATTTCCCTTATGCTATAAAAATTATGCAGGTGTAAAATATTATGATATTGCCGTGTGGCATTGATATTTAAAATATTTAAAACGTAAAATAATTCCCCTTAAAATATATAAGTTAAAAAATACATAATTACATCAATATAAAAAAACAACTTTAGTATTTTACTAGTATATCGAAGTTGCAAACTAATAGTTAAATATGTACCATACATGGTTATTATATGAAAATATGTGTATAAAGAGATAATCTGTAATGACTATTTCCAGTAAAGATTTTGATAAAACTTCACGCGATAAAAAAACATTAACAGGTGTTGACTTTTTAGAAAGGGGAAACACGCTAGAGCAAGCTGGCGATGATGTCGGTGCGTTTATAAGGCTTTTGAAGAAGGTGCAAAAACCTACAACGCAAAATCCATGCTAAAATGTGCGTTATATTATAAAATTGGTGTTCGTTTTCAAGATGGAGAGTTCTATATAAAACCAAACTATGATGAAGCACTGAGATATGCAAACCTCGTTGTTTCAATTTCATCAGACGAAACTCTTGTTAAGACAGCAAATGAAATTATAGATTCTGTTGAAATAATGAAAAACATCTCTGAACCACACATATAGATTTTGAGGACAAGGCAAGTGAAGTTCAGTTTGCAAAGTTTAAAAGATGGCTGGAAGCGATTTGTAGAGAATAATATCGTTGCCTATGAACCACCTGAGATGGATATAGAGGCAGTTTATGGCTGGACAATATATCAAATAAACAAAGCCACAGGTGATAACCCTCAACATATTTACGAGCATTTAGAAAGAATGAAGGCCTTTGATCCAGACCTTAATATAAATGCCACAAACAAAAATGAGTATAAAGAACTAATTGAGCGCTATTGCGCTCATACAGGCAGGGAAGAAGTTCCCTTTCACTTTATCCTTAACGGTCCATCTTAATATCTCATATGCTCAAACTCCCAACTGCCTTTCCTCAAGAGATTTAATTTCATCGCGTAATCTTGCCGCTTCCTCAAATTCAAGATTATCTGCAGCGGCATGCATTTTCTTACGACGCTCCTCAATATATTTCTTCATTTTCGCAGGATCATGTAGAAATTCGGCAACAACAGAGTCATGAAGCACACTATCCTTGACTCTACCCTCTTTTTGCTCATACATATGATCGAACGCTTTAGACAAATTCTTAATAATCGTTGTCGGGGTAATACCATGCTCCTTATTATAAGCAATTTGCTTTTCCCTACGCCGCTTAGTTTCATCAATCGCATATTGCATAGAGTCAGTGATTTTATCAGCATATAAAATTGCCTTACCATCAACATTGCGCGCTGACCTGCCTATGGTTTGCACCAAAGAAGTGCGAGAGCGTAAGAACCCCTCCTTATCTGCATCTAATATGCAAACGCACTTACATTCCGGAATGTCCAGCCCCTCTCGCAAAAGATTAATTCCTACCAACACATCAAACTTGCCAGAGCGCAAATCTTGCAAAATCTCTATACGATCTAGCGTATCAACATCCGAGTGCAAGTAACGCACCTTGATATTATGCTCATCTAGATACTCGGTTAAAGCCTCTGCCATTTTCTTGGTCAATGTCGTAACCATAACCCTGCCCCCTTGCTTTATAACTTCTTGCGCTTCGTGCATTAGGTCATCAACCTGATTAGAAGTTGGACGGATTTCCACAGGAGGATCAATCAAACCTGTTGGGCGTACAACCTGCTCTGCACTTATACCGCAAGATTGCTCTAACTCCCACTCACCAGGAGTTGCTGATACGTACACCGTCTGCCCACGCAGGGCGTTCCATTCATCAAATTTCAAAGGACGGTTATCCATTGCCGCAGGTAAGCGAAAACCATGTTCTACCAACACACTTTTACGCGCCTTATCACCATTATACATAGCGCGCAATTGTGGCACCATAACGTGGCTCTCATCAAGGAACATTATTGCATTATCCGGCAAATATTCAATTAAAGTTGGCGGAGCTTGCCCGCTTCCCCTGCCTGTCAAATAACGTGAGTAATTTTCAACACCTTTGCAGCTACCAGTTGCACTAAGCATCTCTAAATCAAATTTTGTTCGCTGTTCTAAGCGCTGAGCCTCCAACAATTTCCCTTTACGATTAAAATATTCTATACGCTCTTTTAAATCGATTTTTATTTGCTTCACTGCCTGTTGGATTGTTGGCCCTGGGGTTATATAATGCGAATTAGCAAAAATACGTACACCTTCCAAATCTTCAAATTTCTCCCCTGTAAGCGGGTCAAATTCAGTTATTTTTTCAAGCTCATCGCCAAACAAAGAAAACCGCCAAGCACGATCTTCAAAGTGAGCAGGAAAAATCTCAACACTATCACCACGTACACGAAAACTCCCGCGCTCAAAAGCCATATCATTGCGAATATATTGCAGTTCAACAAATTTTGCTATTATATCATCACGATCAATAACTTGCCCCATAGCCAAAGGAAAAGCCATTGCCATATAATCTTCCTTAGAGCCAATACCATAGATGGAAGATACGCTTGCCACTATAATACAGTCTTTACGCTCAAATAATGCACGAGTTGCGGCATGACGCATACGATCAATTTGCTCATTAATAGAGCTATCTTTCTCTATAAAAGTGTCTGTGCGTGCAACATACGCTTCGGGCTGATAGTAATCATAATAAGATACAAAATACTCAACTGCATTGTCAGGAAAGAATGATTTAAACTCTCCATAAAGTTGTGCTGCTAAAGTTTTATTGGGTGCCAGAATAAGCGCAGGACGCTGAAGCTCTTGAATAATATGCGCCATAGTAAAAGTTTTTCCCGAACCCGTTACACCAAGCAATGTCTGATCACTTAAACCCTCGCGCAGCCCTCTAACCAAGGTATTAATAGCCACAGGTTGATCTCCAGATGGTGTAAAACCGGATTCAATACGAAAAGGGCGCGAGCGGTTAAACTCCGCTGGAACGGTAACAGGGCGCTCGTTATTAAGATCATTATTAGGAATGACTAATTTCATAATGAAATATATACGATGTTAATGAATAAAAGAAAATAATAATGATATAATTGACGGTATAGCTCCATTTCCTTTATCATATGGAAATATATAAAAACATTGATTTTATGGGGTGATTTATGAACAACCTTCCAAGACTGGGATTTGATCAAAAAATAGATATTATCGACCATTTAGCCTTGCCTGATAATTGGAGTAATATCTTCAATATGGATTTCTTTACTGACGAAACTCGTAAATGGACACATAAAGAGATTAATGGGCTTACCATACTTACCAGTGATGATAATAAAAAATGCAAAGTAATTGATGCTGACAAGGGACGCAGCCTATTGATAGAGCAACGCAGTAATAATCGCATAAAAGTCACAGATGAACACGGTCAAAGCTTTATCCTAAATCATGGAAAAGTTAAATCTCGTGGAGACACTGTTGCAAATGTTACCCCTATACAATCAACTAATGAATTTGGTTTTGATGATGAAACCGCAAAAACATATGTTCATGAAACTATGGGTATAATTGCACGTTTTAATGATGATGGCTCTAAAGCAATATTTTTTGAAGATATTGGGCATAGAGTTGATATGAATTCTTATGGCGATGGAATAAGCCAGCAAAGCCACCCTGGTCAGTTTTTTCATAAAGTTTCATTTGATGATTCTACATTTAAAGAATGGGATATACACCCCGCATATGCCATGATGTTCGCAAAGCTGGTTATAGCTAAAGATCTAAATATAGAGCCTAACCTCCATGCTTTTAATGAACTTGATGAGGATAAAGCCGCAGCCTTACTTATGGAATATCTCGAAGATGAATATGATGAAGAATGGGACGGTCCCCAAGCATGGAGACCAAAGAAAAAGAAAGAAAAAATAGGTATAGAAAAAGCCGAAAAGCCCTGGAGTGATACTACGGAATTTAAAGGTTATCATGCCGGAATCCCCAGTAAATTCTTTATACAAAAGACTGATGACGGATACGATCTTACGACTTCAAGCGATTCAAAACATTCCATCCTAGCTCAAGGTGCTTTACTACAACAGGCTAGGAAAAATAATATACTCTCAATACAATCAGTTAATGAAAACACTGCTACCCAAAGCGTGTTACACATGCTAAACCATGGTCACAAAACCGAAGATCATTTAGGGCGGGAATGGAATTTTGTTGTTTTGCAATCAAGCGCCGCACGTAAAATAGTTGAGAGTATGAATCATGTTGCACATAACACCCTTGGAATAGATTCTAATGATTATGCTGCTATCAATTTCAGTGATAATGAAAGCCTAATAGCCATGGAAATAGAAACACTTGAGCACGTAACAACAGCGTACAGAGCAAGTTTGGAAGTTATGGATATGATAAAAAATAATGAAAGCTCTCAAGAACGTCTAGAGGAATTGCTGGAAATGGGTGCAGATTATCGCTATATTGACCGGGAAAGCGCATTAGAGGGGTATAGTTTTGCAGACGTTATGAAAGAAGCAGAAAATTATTCCCTTTTGAGTGCGCTCGAAAATATTTGTGGCATACATTCAGAAATAAATGAAACCGATAACAACAACGATACACTGGATTTATAAAGTAATAATGCTATCATATTTTGCATGATAAGTTTTTTATACTCAACCGTTGCAATAATTGTTGCAATTGGATATTTGCCACAAACAATGCGGCTAATCCGTAGTCGCACTAACTGCCCTGACATTGCCTTATGGACATGGTTTATATGGAATTATACCGCCATAGTCAGCTTGCTATACAGCATAATAGAGCTACAAGATTTAAAACTCTCTATTGTAAATGGGGTAAATGTATTTTTTATAAGTTTAATAATTATAATAACTATGTATAAACGCCGAAAATATAGTAGAGATAGATAATCTGTAAAAAGGAGCATAAAAAGCACTTTGAACATAATCTAATTCTCTGCTATTGATTTATTCCTAAAATAAACTGGATTTATAGTTATGACAGAAATCACCGCCGATATTGCAATAAAAAACCGAACTTGGGCATTTGAAGAAGCCAAAGCCGTGGTTAAACGCTTACGCGCAATTGGTCGCGGGCAAGTGCAAATACCAGAAAAAGGCTATGTCTTATTTGAAACTGGGTATGGACCTTCGGGGTTGCCACATATTGGTACATTTGGCGAAGTGTGCCGTACATCAATGGTTATGCATGCATTTAAAACCTTACAACCTGATATACCTGCCAAGATGATTTGCTTTTCTGATGATCTTGACGGATTTCGCAAAGTTCCAAGCAATGTTCCTAATCAAGATATGCTTTGCAAATATATAGGACATCCATTAAGTAAAGTTCCCAACCCTTTTAATAGCAACTATCCTAGTTACGCCCATCATAATAATGCACAATTGCGTGCATTTTTAGATCAATTTAACTTTGACTATGAATTTGTTAGCTCCACTGACGATTGTTATATGGCAGGAAAATTTGATAAAACTTTGCTGCTTATGCTTAAATATCACGAAGAAATAAAAGAGGCTGTTCTTCCAATATTAGGTAAAGAAAGATCTGCGACCTATTCCCCTTTCTTGCCAATTTCCCCTTCTGCTGGAGTGGTTTTACAAGTTCCTATATTAGAAATAAACTCAGATGAGGGCACTATAACATTTGAAGATGTGGATGGAACAAAAGTAACACAAAGTGTTACTGGTGGAAAAGTGAAAGCACAATGGCGTGCTGATTGGGCATTACGTTGGCATGCTCTTGATGTTGATTATGAAATGAGTGGAAAAGACCTTAAAAGCTCGGCCGAAATATCTAAAAAAATTCTAAAAATACTTGGAAAGCCAAACCCTGCAGGGTTTCACTATGAACTTTTCCTTGATGAAAATGGTGAAAAAATATCCAAATCCAAAGGAAACGGGCTTAGCATGGAAGACTGGCTTAAATACGCTCCGCATGAAAGTCTATCATACTACATGTTCCAACGCCCTACTTCTGCAAAAAAATTATATTTTGATGTTATCCCAAAGGCTGTAGATGAATATATTTCCTTTGTAGAAAAGCTAGCAGAACAACCCCCTGAAAAACAGTTGGATAATCCCGCATGGCATATACATAATGGTGTTGTCCCTAAAACTCAGCACTCCCCTGTAAGTTTTTCTCTACTACTCAATTTGGTTAATGCTGCCCATACTGATGACCCTAAGGTACTATGGAAGTTCATTCATAAATACGCACCAAAAGCAAATTCAAATAATGCCCCGTTCCTTGATCGTCTTGTTGGCTATGCCATACAATATTATAAGGATTTTGTGTTACCCGAAAAAAAATATCGCAGCCCTGATGAACGCGAACGAAAAGCTCTTGAAGCATTAGCCAATTATTTAAAAAACATGGATATAGGGTTAGATTCTGAAAAATATATGAGCGTAGTTTTTTCTGCTGGTAAAGATAATGGCTATGATAAATCAGAGCTAAGAGAATGGTTTAAGGCTCTCTATCAAGTGCTTTTAGGTCAAGATCAAGGTCCACGCTTTGGTTCTTTTATTGCCTTATATGGACCAGAAGAAACTGTGGATTTAATAAATAAAGCACTGAATAATGAGCTATAAAAATCAGCATATATCTATGATAAATAATAAAAAAAACCACTATATAACAATCTTTTATAACTTTTATAAAAATTGTATAAAATTTTAAGTAAATTTTAAATACCTGCCTATACAATGGTATGTATAAAGAATGTGTGGGGAGCGCACAAATTATAAACAAAATAAATATGAGAGTTAAATTTTAGATGATTAGTTTAGAACACGCACGACCAACAGCAAAAGGACTTCTAAATCATATAGACACATTTGAAGCATTTTGTATGGGAAAATGCAATCTTACACCTGCAAATTTTAGAGAACTAAATGAAGAATTAAGCATAGGCGCGGTACTTATGCTTGGGAAGCGCCGCTATAAAAATGATATTGATGGTAAAAGGCTTATATGGACAGGACTTGACAATAAAGAGCATGATCTAGGTCTGGTTGAGCATGCCAATGTCATGCGTGACTATCCTGGCTTTCATGCAAAACGATCACTTTCCTTAGGAAATTCTTTGGTAAAAGAGTCAGAAATTATCTCGTCTCCAGATAGTATTGGCAATCTTTCCATAGTAACTATGATAGATGGTAGTACAGCAATAGCCCCTAATTATAGAATGGCGCTGCGCAATGCGGCTATAAAAATGCACTTAAGTAAAAAATTTAACTTCCTTTCTTTATCAGAAATATGGAATAAAGTCTGGGGGCATGCATAACACGTAAGTGCAAGTAAAAGCCATAAATTTCAATTACTAACTATTGCCTATAGCTCTATTTGTGATTATCTTTGCTACCAAGATAAAAAATATTAGGTTAGGAGTAATCCCATATTATGGCAGTAGTAGAAAAGGTAATAGAAACAACTACACCGAAAACCTCTGACCCTGTTAAAGAAGTTGCTTCTTTTTGGAATGAAGTTGTTTTGGTATGGGAAAATGGCTTTATGGGCATTGATATTGGTAACATATTGATTGCCATTATAATCTTTGCAATATTCTTATTTTTGCGTGGGGTATTAAGTAAATATATTTTGCATACAATAAATATATGGACAAAAAAATCAGATACAGATATTGATGATAAAATCATCGAGGCCATAATGCCCCCTATCCGCTTTATTCCTATAATTATGGGGGTGTTTTTTGCGACGCAAGCCTTAAATCTTGAAGGAATGTTAGCAACATTTGTCGCACAAATAGTACGCTCAATGATTGCTTATACGATTTTTTGGGCTCTTCATAGATCACTTACCCCCTTGCGAAGAATATCAAGGAAACTGGATAAGATTTTATCCAAAACTATGATGGATTGGATTTTTAAATTCCTGAAGGTAGTTGTAATATTTGTAGGTGGCGCTGTTATCCTTGAAATTTGGGGAATAGCCATAGGACCACTTCTTGCAGGTTTAGGATTATTTGGAGCCGCAGTAGCTTTAGGTGCTCAAGACCTGTTCAAAAACTTAATTGGTGGAATTACAGTTATAGCCGAAAAACGCTTTCACCCTGGGGATTGGATAAAGGTTGAAGGCATAGTTGAAGGCATAGTTGAAGAAATTGGTTTCCGCTCTACCCGCGTAAGACGCTTTGATAAAGCTCCTGTTTATGTTCCAAATTCTGATTTGTCCGATGCAGTCATCACAAATTTCAGCCGCATGACCAATCGTAGAATCTATTGGAAAATTGGCGTTACATATAACACCAGCAAAGAACAATTAATGTTTATACGCAATGAAATAGCCACTTATTTAGCCACAAGTGAAGATTTTGAAAAACCGCCTAAAGTATCAACTTTCGTCAGATTGGATAGTTTCAATGATTCTTCAATAGACTTTATGATCTACTGCTTTACAAAAACCACTGACTGGGGTGAATGGTTAAAAATAAAAGAAAATTTTGCACTTACTATAAAAGAAATTGTTGAGGACAAAGCCAAAAGTTCATTCGCTTTCCCATCACAATCGATTTATCTAGAAACAGTACCTAATGGAGATGATGCAGAAATTTTTATACCACCTGCACCAACAAAAACCTCTAGGAAAAAAATGGTAACTAAAAAGCCAACCCCAAAGGCGAAAACAACCAAAAAATGATATATCAGAAATAATAATTTAAATTTTTAAAGCATCTATTTTAATATTGTATCAGACATGATGATTAAGGGCAGGCTCTTTTAGTTTTTTATAACCACTCCTATTGTCTGGTAAAACATGCTATCAAGAATAATGAGTACAAAATCTACAATCCAAATGCCAGAAAGTATCACCTTACCTGATATACCAGCTATATTTGCTAATTCAAATAATGCTGTTATTTTAACCACTGATGGAGAGCTTCTAACACTATCTCATAATAAAGCTGCTAGTTTAATTAAAAACACGTCGGTCATGGTTTGCCATGCACCATATACCAAAAGCCGTTTAGGATTTGAAGATTTCTATAGCTTTGATGTATTAGAGTTATTTGCCTTTGTACATCCGACACGTTTTTGTGTACCAACACCTGTAGGGCTTTGCCAAGCACTAAATTGTGATTCACCAAATGATTTTGAAGATTATCCATTTGCACTTATGGACATAACGCGCACATTACTTATGGATTTGCAAAATGATAGTTACAAAGATAAGGCCGACCCAATAAAAATTGCTAATATTATGGGACTAAAAGGTAAAGGCTGGCCATGGGTGCATTTTATATATGATGCTCTTGGACAAAGCTACAATACCGCAGAAGAAACACCAACTAGCAGCGGGGCACTAAATGTTTGGAAACACTTACCAGAATGGACAGAAGAAGCGCCAACACCACCAACAGCACATGAAGGTGTAAGCGAATCTGAAGCTATTGAAAAACTGTCGGAATTGCTTTGTAGCAATGATAAAATCTCCGAAATAAGACCACAGCAAAAATCTTATGCCAGCAATATTGCTCGTATGTTTGATCCAATGCAAGAAGATAAAAGTCCGCATATTGTACTAGCAGAGGCTGGAACAGGCGTTGGAAAAACACTTGGTTATCTTGCCCCTGCCAGTGTTTGGGCAGAAAAAAACGAGGGTTCCGTATGGATTTCAACCTATACAAAAAACCTGCAACGTCAAATTGATAGCGAGCTAGACAGGCTCTATCCACACCCTGATGTTAAAAATGCATATGTATCATTACGCAAAGGGCGAGAAAATTATTTATGTATCTTAAATTTAGAAGAAATATCATCAAGCGCAGCAACATCATATAATCCACGTTATGCGGTGGCTGCTGGTATTATGGCGCGATGGGTTGTAGCGACAAAAGATGGAGACCTTAGTGGCGCAGACTTCCCTGGCTGGCTGTCTGGGCTACTAGGGTTTGCAAACACATACGGACTAGCAGATAGACGCGGAGAATGTATATATTCATCTTGCAATCACTATAATAGATGTTTTATTGAACACTCCGTTAGAAAAGCAAAAAAATCTCGAATTGTTATAGCAAATCATGCACTGGTTATGATCCAATCTGCTATATCATCTTCGAGCGATGAAATGCCTACACGTTATATTTTTGATGAAGGGCATCACCTATTTAACGCAGCAGATAGCGCGTTTTCCTCTCACTTAACCGCACGTGAAAGTGCAGATTTGCGTCGCTGGATACTTGGAAATGAAGATATAAAAAAAGGACGTTCACGCGGTATAAAACGCAGAATTGAAGATATTATAGAAGGCGATAAAACCGCTACGAAATACATGGAAGAAATAATAAGAAATGCCAGATGTTTATGCGCCAAAGGCTGGAGTCATCGCCTTAAGAATAAAGAACCACAAGGTCCTACTGAAAAATTCTTAATGGAAGTTTATCGCATAGTTTACGCTAGAGCCAAAGATATAGACACACCATACTCTATTGAAACATCGCTTTTTCCCCTTGATAATGACATAATTGCCACAGGAATAAAGTTAAGCAACGCTTTATCTAACTTACTCGCCCCCTTGGATTTACTTGCTAAACACCTGCATCAAAGGTTAGTTAAAGATCAAGGCGAAATGGATAGTAATACCCGTAAACGCATTGATGCAATAACAACATCAATAGAAAAACGAGGCTGTCTTACAGTAAAAAACTGGATTTCTATGCTAAAAAACCTAGAAGATACTTCCCAAACAATTTCAAAAGAAGGCTTTGTTGATTGGCTAGAAGTTAAACGAATAGAAGGAAAGTCAATTGATGTTGGGCTGCATCGTCATTATATTGACCCTATGAAACCTTTTGCCTTTGCCATTATTCCACACCTGCACGGCATGGCAATAACTTCTGCGACATTAAAAGATAGCAGTGATAACGAGAAAACCGATATAAAAGGAGCATATACCAGAACCGGTGCGTATTACCTGAGCGCAGAACCTGCATTAAGCAGTTTTCCATCTCCTTTTGATTACGCCGCTAATACAAAAATAATAATTATTGATGATGTAAATAAAAATGATTTAGGGCAAGTATCAAGCGCATATCAAGCTCTTTTTAAGGCCAGTGGTGGAGGCGCACTTGGTTTATTTACTGCAATTCAACGTTTACAAGCAGTATATGATAAAATTGCACTTCCTCTAGAACAATCAGGGATTACTCTATATGGGCAACATATAGAGAAAATGGATACAGGAACTTTAATTGATATTTTCCGAGATGATAAAAACTCTTGTTTGCTTGGCACTGATGCTGTACGTGATGGCGTGGATATTCCAGGTAATTCACTGCGTTTACTTGTCTTTGACCGCGTACCGTGGCCACGCCCTACATTACTTCATAAAGCGCGAAGAAATGAGTTTGGTGGACGCAACTATGATGAGATGATAACCCGCCTAAAGCTTAAGCAAGCATTCGGCAGATTAATCCGTCGCGCAGATGATAAAGGAATCTTTATTATGCTGGATTCTGGTTTTCCTTCACGTTTGCACGGGGCATTTCCAAAAGATACTCAAATAATAAAGACCGGATTAAAAGATGCTGTCTCAACCATTATCAGGTTCTGGAAGTGATGGGTATTTAATATACATAGTATCGGCTAGATAATCATATATCCATTTGTGATTATGCGAAACATTATCTCTAGTAAGATCTGCATTATCTAACAAAATTTCAACCCTATCTAGCCCCCTAAATAATCGCAAAGACCCTTCCCCTTCAGCACCTTGTGATATTGCCTTTTGTGCCAATAAATATAAATTAGAAACATCGCGCTGTACCTCATCTCTGAATAAACCTGTAAGTTTTTGTTCCGCGCCAATATCAAGAAACCCTTGATATACATTCTCAATTTCTCTAAGCTTACCCTCGAACTCATCAAGGATAGTTTCTGAAAAACTAACAGTTTCAATAGCATTCATAGTAATATCAAGCCGATCACGTAAATATATATCTATATCCTTAGTAAGTACCGCCTTACACTCTTTCCTGTTTTTTTACACTATCCATCATAAATTTAGCAGTACGTGCATCATCTGAATCATAAAAATTACCACTAACCATATTTTGCAAAGCATCATAAAACGCTTTTGCTTGATCAATAGTTCCACCAAACTCTTTATCAGTAAGTTCCCAATATGCTTTAAACACATCTTCTTGAGAGCTTGCGAATTTTTTAAGTCTATCTTTCATACTAAGATCACCGCTTAACTTATTACATAAAAAAATAAAAAAACATAGCAAAGCTTGTTATTTTATTGCTATAGCCTCTATAGTTATGTTTCTTTATTAACACTTAATTATATAAAAAAACCAGAATTTTTTAATTATGAAACCTTTTATCTATGATATCACAGGAATTGACCTGCTTCAGGCATTTTTAAATATTAAGCATCTACCATATAGTTTGCTACTTGATAGTTCTGATCGTAAGCACCCAAATAGCCGTTACAGCTTTGTCATGTGCAAACCTATTGAAACAATAGAAGCAAATGATGGTAAAATCACCGTTACTAATTGGGAACAAAGGTTATCATTTGATGGGCAACCTTTTGCAGTTTTACAATCGAGAATTAAAGCATGGGTCAGCAAAGCACAAAATGTTCCTAACCTTCCCCCTTTTCAAGGCGGAGCTGCGGGTTTATTCAGTTATGACTTAGGACGCTATATCGAAGATTTGCCAAATACAGCAAAAGATAAAAGCATTGTTCCTGATATGGCTGTAGGTATTTATGATCAAGTATTGGCGCATGACCACCTTCTCAAAAAAAGCTATGTATTAACTCATGCTCATAATGAAGAAGAGGCCGTAAAAAAGCGTAATCACTTTATTGATTTAATTACAAATGATGTTACTCTTGAAGGGTATAGGCCATGCACCCTTGATTGGGAATCAAACTTCACTCATGAGCAGTACATTAATACGGTTCAAAAAATCATTGATTATATACATGATGGAGATATTTTTCAGGCTAATTTGTCACAGCGCTTTGATACTCAAACCCCCGTTAATTTTGACCCCTTTATTCATTACCTACATATGAGAGAAGTAAACCCCTCTCCTTTTTCCACTTATATGAATTTAGGTAATGTAAAAATATCATCAGCATCACCAGAACGTTTTATAACTATGCGCGGTAATAATGTTGAGACCAGCCCAATAAAAGGCACGCGCCCACGCGTTGATGATATTATAGAAGATCGTTCAAACAAAGAAGACCTACTTAGCAATGAAAAAGACATGGCAGAAAACACCATGATTGTTGACCTTATGCGTAATGATTTATCAAAGGTATGTGATCCAGGTTCCATTGATGTAAAAGATTTATGCAAACTTGAAAGTTTTGCCAAAGTACATCATTTAGTCTCAAATATAACTGCTAAATTAAGCTATAATAAAACCGCAATAGACTTACTGCGCGCATGTTTTCCCGGAGGATCTATAACAGGAGCCCCAAAAATCCGCGCTATGGAAATTATTGAGGAGCTAGAGGGTATTAGACGCAACGCTTATTGTGGCTCTATCGGATATATAGGCTTTGATGATACTATGGACACAAATATCCTTATACGTACCCTAATTTATGAAGATAAAAACGTATCACTAAGTGTTGGTGGAGGCATTGTCGCAGATTCTATACCAAGTGCAGAATATCAAGAAACTCTGGATAAGGCCGAAGCTATATTTAGATCATTTAAACAAGGTAATTCTATATATAAAGATGCTGTTTAAGTAATAGTTTAATTGTAAATCTCCATGGGCGTAAGCCAATGGAGCTTCACTTTCAAAATATTTTATATTTCTTAGCAATTTCTCTTTCACATTTAATAGCTATGCTTTTATTATGCGGTGGCTATGATTTTAATTATTGATAATTATGACTCCTTTGTTTACACGCTCGCTGGCTATGTGCAACGACTTGGTATGCAAACACTTGTAAAGCGCAATGATAAAATAGGATTAGAAGAAATAGAAGATCTATCCCCTAGTGCAATTATTATATCACCAGGACCTTGCACCCCTAAAGATGCAGGAATTTGTATTGAAATTATAAAACAATTTGGAAAAAATATACCTATATTAGGAGTATGTTTAGGACATCAAGCTGTTGGCGAGGCTTATGGTGGTAAGACAATAGCTGCTAAAAAACCAATACATGGCAAAGCAAGTAAAATAGAGCATGACAATTCAGTACTTTTTCAAAATATCCCAAGCCCTATCAAAGCAGGTAGGTATCACTCTCTTGTAAATGATCTAAGTATGTGCAAAGAACTAAGAATTACTGCTATAAGCAATGAGGGGGAGATAATGGCTATACAGCATATTCAACACCCCGTTTTTGGCGTTCAATTTCACCCTGAATCAACTCTTACACCAATGGGAATTGATATAATAAAAAACTTTTTAAACTATGCTAAAAATTGGCACATCAACAATAATAAAGCATAATAATGATAGACATGGGAAATAGAAAATAGGAAACAATGAATCATATTAAAAACCTCACCGTATATCTAGGCTCATCAGGTCGTTGCCGATCTATATTCAAAGACATTGCAAAAGAGCTAGGAACACTTATAGGTAAAAAAGGAAATAACCTTGTCTATGGTGGCATGGATGCAGGTCTTATGGGAATTGTTGCTAATAACGCGTTAAAATCAGGATCTTGCGTTACTGGTATAATCCCAAAAAGCCTTAAAGATAGTGAGCGTATTCACCCTAACCTATGCGAGACTATACTTGTTCCAGATTTGTGGGAGCGCAAATTAAAAATGTTCAAACGCGCTGATGCTATTATATGTCTTGCAGGAGGTTTTGGAACAATTGATGAAATGCTAGAAGCTCTATATTGGGCAAATCTAGGATCTCATGCAAAACCAGTTGTTATTGTAAACACTAAAGGATACTGGAATGACTTCATAAAATTTATAAAGTCAGCTCCAGATCTTTCCAAAGAATACCTTATTATAGCCGATTCTCCCAAAGATGTTTTTGAAAAGCTTAATAAATGGGAAGTTCCAAAAATCAAAGGTGATCCTGAATTTCTACCCCATTTTGAAGAGGAAATACTACAAAATGAGGATAAACCACTTATATTTAAAAATCCTACTATTAAATGCGGATATATGCTTGCAACTGCCTTAGGACTAAAACAGCTAGGAAAGCACAACAGACATATTGGTATTTTAAATAATGATGGTCAATTTGACTTGTTAATTAAATGGATAAAAACCGCGCAAAACGAGAGATTCATTACCGATCATTGCACAAAACTTTTTAGCGTTGATAGTAATATATATGCACTTAAAGGCAAACTTGATGCACAAATAAAAATTAATATAGATTTACACCATGATAAATGGGGGCCTAGCGAAACTAAAACTCATATAGAAGTTCGCGAAACAGAGTAATTATAATTAATGATGATTTCAAAAAGGCGGTCGGTCAAATATCTGTAAGTTTACAAAAAATTACAGCCTCCGGTGAATATGAAGATGACCTTGAGGTCACTTTGGAGACCATAGAATTTAGCCAAAATTATATTGATGTAATAAAAGGGATATCTACACCAACCTTATTCAATGATATGAACGGAGCAAACGACAATACTATTATTACTAAATCAATAGAACAACGTCTTGTTCATGCCTTTAAAGACCCAGTTGTTAAAAGCGTAATGATGTTTGAACACGCAAGTCTTGGCGCGTTCGGTGATGAAGATATGATGCGCCTACTAGTTGAAAGCAGAAATGCCCTTAAAGACATAGCCTATAACTATAAGAAAATATTAGGAGAATAAATACCAAGGAGCATTGCAGGCATTATTAATGAGTATGAACAAAATGTAATAACAAGTTTAAATGATCAAATTGATAATTTATATAAACAAAGCGGTATTAATCCAGATAACGTTACACCCAAGAGTCACGGCTGGGAACATATACCCAAAATACCAGCAAACACCTTCACTAACGAATAAAATGTAATGGTTCAAACATGATCTGACAGTTACCGAAATTAACGTGGCGACTGTTAGGCTAAATTTGATCTACAAATTTTTCCATCCAGATTTGTTTACCATCAAGTAAAGTCTGCATTGGCGTTCTAC
>JALTAZ010000141.1 GCA_027075555.1 Micavibrio sp. | reverse complement strand
TTTGTGATATTAAACTAACTAGTGACCCTGTTCTTAAAAATGATTCAGCTAGTGTTTGGGATATTGGTGATGGGGTTTTATGCTTTGAAAAAACCTCTAAAATGAATACATTTGATGAGAATATATTCAATCTTTTAGAAGAGGTTAACCACCTTATATCTAAGTCTGGTGAGTATAAGGCTCTTGTAATTTATAATGAAGGTTCACATTTTTCTGCTGGCGCTAACCTTGGCTTGGCTTTGTTTTTAATCAATATTGCTATGTGGCCACAAGTAGAAGCATTTATTGCACGTGGGCAACAGGTTTATATGGGGCTTAAATTCGCACCATTTCCAGTTGTAAGTGCGCCAAGTGGTATGGCTCTAGGCGGTGGTTGTGAGGTATTATTATCTTCTGATGCAGTGCAGGCACATGCGGAAACTTACGCTGGATTGGTTGAGGTTGGTGTTGGCGTTATTCCCGCTTGGGGAGGATGTAAAGAGTTGCTCTTGCGTTATCAGGAGCGCGAAAAACAAATATTTAAAAACAATTTGGAAAAAATAGGTAAGCAAAGCTTATGGTTTTCTCCTGATACAACGCCTGTAGGCGCAGTTCGCAGAGCATTTGAAACTATTGGCGTTGCCACTGTTTCTAAATCAGCTTTCGAAGCGATAGATATTGGTTATTTTCGTGAAAGTGATGGCGTTACAATGAATCGTGATCGTTTGCTTTACGATGCAAAGATGCGCGCTTTGAGCATGGTTGAGGGCTATGCTCCACCCGAAAAACGCGAAGATATTAGACTTGGTGGCGCGGGGGCTAAGCTTGCTCTTGATTTGGCGGTATCCGATCTTTGCAAGTTAGGCAAAGCAACGCCCTATGATGTTGTTGTGTCGGATCATCTTTCTACGGTTCTAAGCGGTGGAAATGTAGATTACACCGATATATTGTCAGAAGATGATTTGCTAAAATTAGAGCTAGATGAGTTCATGAAGCTATTGCATAAAGAAGGTACTCTTGATCGGATTGAGCATATGTTATCTGTTGGTAAGCCTCTTAGAAATTGATGAATGATTCAAATATCTATTTAAATAGATATATTGTGAATGGTGAAAGTTTTCTCTATTAGCAAAGTCGTCAAATGCATTTACAATTCCATTCGATTGACATTGCGGTATGTGATATCATGAAAATGCAAAAACGTATTTTATTTGGCATATATTAAATGGTTGCGTTTTATATATAACAACCAGATTATTTATCTTGAATATGAAGGGAAAAAATAATGCCTTTTTATAAAGCTCCACTAGATGATATTCATTTTGTACTTCACGATGTTTTGAAGGTTGATAGCCTGTCAGATCTTCGTGGGTATGAGGATTTTTCAAGAGAGCTTGGCGATCAAATCCTTGAAGAAGGCGCAAAAATATGTGAGCAGGTTCTGTTTCCGATAAATTTGAGTGGTGATCAGGAAGGCTGTCATTTTGATAACGGTAATGTTTATACTCCTAAAGGTTTTAAAAAAGCCTATGACACATTTGCTAAAGGCGGGTGGTGCGGACTTGCGGCTGATCCTGAATATGGCGGAATGGGAATGCCTGTTACCATTTCAACTGCTATGCAAGAGATGATCTGTTCGGCGAATTTTTCCTTTGGTATGTATCCAGGACTATCACAAGGCGCTTATGAGGCTCTTCACCAATTTGGAACTGAAGAGCTAAAAGATATTTATCTACCAAAATTGATTGAAGGAGTATGGTCGGGAACTATGTGTCTGACAGAGCCGCATTGTGGAACTGACCTAGGGTTAATTAAGACCAAAGCAGATAGTAATGATGATGGATCATATTGCATCACTGGAACTAAGATTTTTATATCCGCGGGAGAGCATGATTTAACCGAAAATATTATCCACCTTGTGTTGGCTAGGTTGC
>JALTAZ010000140.1 GCA_027075555.1 Micavibrio sp. | reverse complement strand
AAGATGATAATCACAGCGATAAATACAATGTGTTTGCTTCTTATACTTCATTGCATAGGAATAACACGAAGACACTGGAAGCGCTACATCCCACGGGCTTACGCCCGGGGAGTTATTTCACGTTAAACCGAAAAAAATCAACCTTGCGACCGATCTTACAGTCGATATGACAATAAATAACTACAAATAACTACAAGTTTCCACAGCAAGAAATCCCTAACGCTCTTTAGGCAATTACTAAAGCTTATTAATCTAAGTTGTAAATCCTCAAATCATTTACATAAGGTCAATGTATTCCAATAACACACAATTAGCGTATCTTTCGTAAGAGATATGACTCCCCCTAGTATTGACAGGTACCAGTACCTGAAATTGATGTAGGCGGATCAAAATAACACCCTGGTGTTGGGCATACAGAATCAATATATTGGTTTGCTAAATTATTCTTATCCGCAACGATATAGCCAACCTTAATTGGCGGGGCGCATGTTGTACCAGAAATAATATTAAGGAAATTATTATACACATCCATTGCGCCCGATGCCCCTGGCGCAGGATTAGCAGCATTATATGCCTGTACCCATGTCAGCCCTCCCCCTGCTCCTGTTACACTAGGCGGAGGACCAAGCGATACTGATACAGCCCCCCCCAACGCAGGCAAAGACGGAATACCATTAGCCTGTATTTGGCAGGAAATCTCTGCAAGGTCACTAGGGAAGCCCGCCGTTATATCATCACTAGGCGCATCACACTGACCGGCCTCAGTCCTATAATCCCTCCGACCACCGGTTGTAGAATTTGTCCTATAATCCTCAAATGTATAAAAACCGTCATGATCATTAGGAGCACCAGCATAAGCAGCCTTATAAACAGCAGATTCTGTAGCAAAATCATAGCATTTAGTTCTTTGCCAAACCTGATTCATTCTGGCACAACCATTGAAATTATCACCATCATTGACATTATCATCTAATCTTGACGATATTTGGGAATATGACGGGGTCGCAGGCTGCGCCTTTGCTCTATTTCCAATCATAACATCTGGGAAATTATCTTCCAAGAAACGCCGCTTTGGTTCTGCCCCCCAAAGCGGAATACACGCCGCCAAATTAAAACCATCAGACACTGCACCTGTCAGACTATCGACATCTTCTAATTGGTCTAATACCAAAATTTCTAATAACGCGTATAGAACGTAACCATCTGTAAGGTTAGGGTCAAGATCTGACAACAAATCATCAATAAAAACTACCAACCAATCTGTTAAAAGACCATTTAGCAACTTACCATCAGATTCATCAGGATCACCAGGAAAATTATCTGCAGCATATTTTGCCAAATGATCAAGCCATGAATCAAAGCAAGTCAGGGAAAGAACACTATCTGGTCTTGGTATAATATTTGCGTTTTGGGTTATATCCCTTTGAGCGCCCATCCAAGCCCTATTTTTCAGTACTTCCATAAAATCCGGATTACAGGTATTGCGCGTATTAACACCGGGTATAAGTGTTGACAACCCTGGCTCAGCAGTAAGTGGAACACTAGCAGCGTAAGAGAGATTAATTGCCCCAAATAACAAAGCAACGACTAACAACGAAATTCTACAGACTAAACTATACAAACCACAAATCCAACCTTAAAACAACTACTGACCAACACTTTAGCATAATAGAAAACCATCTGCATAGTTTTCAATAGTAAAAACTTAAATTATATTGCTATAAATTCACCATTATACATAAAAAACCAAAAAAATTATAACATTCCTTGGTAATGGCGCCCCGCCATCTCCTCTATATCATCGTCTGAAAATTCAAAATACCTTCCTAACTCTTCGATTATAACTTGCCTCATCAAAGAGAGCAAATCTTCTTGCGTTTCACACCACATATCAAGTATAGAGCGTCTATATAGCACAAGAACATCATCATCATTTGCAACTTTTCGCTCTACACCTGGGGCAATTTCGCTACCACTTTTATATAGGGCTAATAACTCAAACGGATCATCAATCCCCAAATCATCAAGCGTTACTTGATCAACACAATCTTCTACTATGACACCAAGATCATTACAGCGTGTTAAAATCTCATCAGGCAAATTCTCCAATATGGAAGCTGCCAAATCCTCCATATCATCGAGAGTTGGTGGAAAGGTAAAATTCATAATAATGCGCTGACATTCCATATGCGTCCTCTCCCTTATCTAAATAATAAATCCTTATTTACGAAATATATTACTCTAAGTCTTTAATATCAACAATGTTAGAATTCATTCATATAACAAATATACAAATAAAAAATGTTAGCATATCCAGACCCTTTTATTTTTTTCATGTTTTTTTTATATATTTATGATATCTTCGAAGCGTAAATATAGAGGTAAATATGGAAATGGGAATACCGCCTACAATAGCAGCAGAAACAGCCATAACGCGACAAAACGTGGCTCTATCATCTATCAAGGCTAGTGCCGATAGAAGTCAACAATTCGCCGAGGTTATTAGTAAAACTGTTAAATCGTCAGCTCCTATTGACCAGACGCGCGGCACAAAGCTTAACATACTTGTCTAAGCCAGTGTAAAGTATGCATATTTTGACTTTGCAACTAACAGAACGCTAAGCAGCTTTTTTCAGTACATGATGATTTTGCCATAATTCCTTAAGCGTATTTGCCATATATCTCACATCCTCAATAGAATGAGCCGCCGTAGCAGTAAGTCTGAGGCGTTCTGTTCCCCTTGGAACAGTTGGATAATTTATCGGCTGAACATAAATATTATAATCATTCATCAATATATCAGTAACATCTTTACAACATGTTGGCTCACCAACAATTAGTGGCACGATATGACTTTCTCCACGTAAATAAGGAAGCTCTGCCCCTTCTAATATTTCTTTTAGCAGCTTAACATTTATGCGCTGCTTTTGGCGCTCAACATTTGATATTTTCAAATGCTCAACTGCGGCTAGTGCCGCGGCAGATACTGCTGGTGGTAATGCCGTAGTAAAAATAAAACTAGAAGCATAACAACGAACTGCGTCAATAATAGGTGCACTTCCTGTTATAAACCCCCCCATAGCGCCATAGCCCTTACCAAATGTTCCCTCTATTATATCAATGCGATCCATCAAGCCACGTTCTTCTGCAACCCCCCCACCTCTTGGGCCATACAAACCAACTGCATGAACTTCATCAAGATAAGTCATTGCATTATAGCGTTCAGCCAAGTCACAAATTTCCTTAATAGGGGCAATATCACCATCCATGGAATAAACGGATTCAAAGGCAATTATTTTAGCTCTCTTAACATCAACCGATTTAAGCAAATCCTCCAAATGGTTTAAATCGTTGTGACGATATATAAATTTTTGTTGTTTACTATCGCGGATACCATGAATCATTGACGCATGATTCATTGCATCGGAAAATATAGCACATTCAGGAAGCAACTTACCAATTGTACCTAAAGCCCCTTCATTAGCTACATAACCAGATGAAAGGACTAAACCCGCTTCTTTGTTGTGCAAATCAGCAACAGATTCCTCTAGTTCAACAACATATTTAGTTGTTCCAGATATATTACGTGTTCCTCCTGCCCCTGTTCCACATTTATCTATCGCATCTTTGGCCGCAGCAATAACCTTAGGGTGTTGTCCCATACCCAAATAATCATTATTACACCAAATCGTTATTTCCTTAACCTTCCCATCAGGGCTCCTATATATTGCTTTAGGGAACTCTCCTGCCTTGCGCTCTAGGTTGGCAAATATCCTGTAACGACCTTCAGATTTAACTTTATCAACACAACCTTGAAAAAAATCATTGTAATTCATAGACATAGGGCTATCTTTCTTATATTTTCTACGCAGCTTTCGTACTTTAACAAAAAACAAGCCGTAGCAAAGATGTTCAACTGACCAAGATACAAAATATTACAACTTGAGCATAATAACATGATATAAATCAATTTTATAAACACTAGAAGTGAATAAATCCACCCATGATTTTTATTTTTGGCAAGATATATAGCAATATCAATACAGTTTTAGACAAAAAACTGACAGCTGGGGGAAATAATGTAACTGAGCAAGATAGTATTCATCAAATAAGTGGATCTGGTGCAATCCAAGCTATAAGCGCGGCTCGCGCTGGCGCAAAAATATCCCTGATTGGAACAGTTGGAAATGATATATTTGGAAAAAACTGTTTAGAAATACTTCGTAAAGAAGGTGTTAACACTTCATCAATTGCCAAAAGCGATATTGGCACAGGGTTAGAATTTTCTTTATCCTCTCCTGATAACAAAACTACATATGTAACCTCAGATGGAGCAAACAAACAAACCCATATAGGTCAAATACCTAAAACAAGATTCAATGAACGCGCTTTACTTATGTTATCAGGCAATATTGATACAAATATAATTCACAAATTATTAAACAACGCTAAAGAAAGAAACTCCTCATCTATATTATGCCTAACTAATAACAATAATATTCCTCTACAAACTCTTTCTTTGGCAAATATCATAATAACAAGCAAACAACATATTATGCATCAAAACCTTGATAATTATATGGTAGAGCTTATAGAATATGGCGTTTTAGGTGCTAAATTATATAAAAATAATAGTAATATATGCACTTATACCCCATCCCAAAATACAGATTTTATAAATGAAAATGCAAAGTCATGTTTTGATGTTTTTTGTGGATTTTTTGCAAGCTCAATCCAAGCAGGTTTACCAATAAAACGTTCAATTATTTTAGCATCAAAAGCAGCACAAAAAGCCTCTGAAAAATCTGGCGCTTATGATGCAATACCATATATTGGTTACATTCAGGATTTAGAAAGAGGTAATTTAAAAAAATAAACATTAAAGCCCAAATCTATTAACTATTCCCTCTACCTTATCCAAAGATTTATCAAGCGCGGCCATGGTTTTAGACATATCTTTGCTCTCATCACTTTTCCAAACTCTTATCAATACTTTAACATAAATGGCAGCTAACCCTGTAACCTTAATGGCTCCCCTAATCCCTGAAGTTTCGATGCCTACTGCCTCTAACATCCAATTCATAGAACGACAAATATGCGGCAGAGATATTACAGCTTGCTTAGGGTCACACATAAATGAATCTAATATTGCAATAACCCCAGAGCGATAATCATTCAAAATATCATAACGATCCATTAAAATATCAAAAATACGATCCCGTTTACTTGTTACATATTGCTCTGATATGGAAACGGTTTCTAAAACTTTTTGATCAATAATCCCTCCTAAAAGCGTTAAAATGTCATCTTTATGCCCTGCATATGTATAAATTTCAGACAAAGAAATTCCAGATTTTTCTGAAATATCTCTTAATGTAGTATTAGCCCACCCTTGTTCTTCCGCAAGTTCAAGTGCTGTTTCTACAATTTTAACCTTAATATCTGATATTTTTTCACTCATTAGAACATAGCCTTTTACTATCTTTTATTGTAGAAGATAAAACTATATTTTTTTTAAAACTACAAGTTTATAGGTAAGTTATATGTCTGAAGCAAAATATGGCGTTGTAGCCGTTGGTAATGCACTTGTTGATGTTCTATCACAAGTGCCTGAAACATTCATTGAAGAACAGTGCAAAGAACATGGCATGGAAAGAGGGGCAATGACCTTAATTGATGAAACTAGAGCAGTTGATCTATATATTCAAATGCCCAAAGGTGTTGAAACATCTGGTGGCTCTGCTGCCAATACCATGGCAGGTTTTGCCTCATTTGGTGGAAAAGGTGCCTTTATTGGGAAAATTGCAGATGATGAACTAGGTAGAGTCTTTAAAACAGATATATGCTCTTTAGGTGTTGATTTCAAAACCCCGCCACTAGTACTTGGCTCACATACTGGACGTTGCATGATTCTGGTTTCCCCTGATGCAGAGCGTACAATGAATACATTTCTAGGCGCAAGCGTCGAATTAAGCCCAATTGATATTGATAAAGAGCTTATTGCCAGCGCAAAAATAACATATCTTGAAGGATATTTATTTGACCGTGAGCAAGCAAAGGCCGCATTTATCAAGGCCGCAGAACACGCCCATGAGGATGGGCATAGAATTGCTCTCACGCTTTCTGATCCATTTTGCGTTGATCGCCACCGTCATGACTTTTTAAATCTTGTGGAAAACCACGTTGATATTTTGTTTGCAAATGAAGAAGAAATTAAATCTTTATTCCTACAAAACGATTTTGATGATGCGATTAGCGCTATTAGCAAACATGTCGAAGTTGCCGTTATAACCCGCAGCGAAAAAGGTGCAGTAATTATTTCGAAAGATGAAACTATCAATATTGATGCTGTACCTGTTGATAATGTTGTTGATACAACTGGCGCAGGCGACCAATTTGCGGCAGGTTTCCTTTACGGGTTTACTGAAGGTAAACCACTAGAAGAATGCGGAAAGTTAGGCGCCATAGCCGCCTCTGAAGTTATATCTCATATTGGACCACGCCCAGAGGTAAAACTTTCAGAGCTCGCTGCTTAATCTTAATAACTTAATAAAAATCATAGTTATTACCAAATATAAAAATAGCGGATTTTTTATCCGCTATTTCCTTTCCAGCCTAAGACTCTAAGTTTTCGATCAAAAATTTCTATATATTGATCTTCTGAACAAACAATCCGAACATCTTCGAATGTTTCTTGCATACGATCATTTATACCCTGACAAACAAGTCTAGCCGCTCTTGGCTTTGGAAAGCCATTTGCTCCTGAAAATAATGGAGGAAAAGAAATACTGCTCAATAGCATACATCGCGCAAGCTCCATTATACGTCGCACAACCCCAGATAAATGCGAATCATTTTGATCAAATTCTGTCCTGTAATAAGGCATAATCCCCACCAGAACATGCTTAACTTTTAAATCCCCAGCAGGCATAGCATAAACCTCACCTACTTTTGGCTTGTAAATATGTTCTAATATAAACTCATCAATGTCATAACCCGCGGCCTTTCTAATCGAATTGTTTATAGATCCAGCAAATTCAAGATCTTGCGGTATCACCATGGCAATAGCATCGCTATCTTGCATAGTAATATCACCATGAATAAGATGTATCCTATCAATAAACGGTTTGGATACTTTGCCAGAGTTTGTTATCAATATTTCCATGATGAAATTTTATATCTCGATTCTCGCCACTTTCTTTATATTGACGAATTTTTCAATAAGCGCAATGGCAAGTGACCAACAAAAATCTTTTGGGCTTTCCATGCATGGTCAAGCCAAATATAGCGCTAATAGCAAAAACCTTGAATATGTTAATCCTAAGGCTTCCAAAGGTGGTAATATAAAAATGTCAGCCATTGGCACATTTGATACTCTAAACCCATTTTCATTAAAGGGCAAAGCCCCAACCAATATGAATTTGGTTTACGACCGCCTAATGCGTAGAGTATGGGACGAACCATTTACCATGTATCCACTTATAGCAAAAGCTTATAGTATTGCTCCCGATAGGTCATGGATTAGATTTTGGGTTGATGAAAGAGCCAAATTCCACGATGGATCGCCAATTACCGTTGATGATATAGATTTTTCTTTTAAAATATTAAGGGATTACGGTCGCCCCAATATGCGCCGTATAT
>JALTAZ010000139.1 GCA_027075555.1 Micavibrio sp. | reverse complement strand
ATCCTCTTGATTTGAAATTGTTTTTTCCAATAGCCTTGTCACATGACCCATTTTACGCCCTGACTTAACTTCTTTTTTGCCATATAAATGGATATTAGTAAGCTCTGATTCTATATATTCATCTATTTTTGCTATATCCTTTCCGATAAGGTTGATCATAATTGCATCACTATGACGCTTAGATGATCCTACGGGAATGCCGCAAACTGTTCGAACATGGTTTTCAAATTGAGATACGCAGCAAGCGTCAATACTCCAGTGCCCTGAATTATGTGTCCGTGGCGCAATTTCATTAACTAATATAATATTATCGTTACATACAAAAAACTCTACGGTTAATACACCTATCAAGTTTACAGCATTGGCTATGGTTTTCGATACATCTAGCGCCGTTTTTCTTGCGCTGTCCTTAATTTGGCAAGGTATAGTTGTTTTATATAGTATATGGTTTTTATGCTCATTTAGCATTGGACCATAAATAGCTGTTTTTCCATTATTGTCTCTTGATATTATTATGGATATTTCTTTTGTGAATGGAACTATCTCTTCCATTATAATACCGTTATTCTTAGAGCTTTCAATGAAATTCATAAGTGTTTTATTTTCTTTTAGGCCACTGCTAGAGCACTTTATCTGCCCTTTTCCGTCATAACCGAAACGTGCAGTTTTTAAAATAAAATCAT
The DNA here is from genome assembly GCA_027075555.1 of Micavibrio sp. GTDB lineage: Bacteria > Pseudomonadota > Alphaproteobacteria > Micavibrionales > Micavibrionaceae > UBA1672. The sequence goes on along the minus strand of JALTAZ010000139.1, from coordinate 28,318 downwards.
TGCATTGCCATTTTTCGCAAGTTTCAATAATGGAGTCTATTTCCCTAATTTCTTTCCAACGCGTAGTCTTAATCTCTAATTTATTTAGAAAGGTTTTTTCCTTAATCCTGTCTTGAGATACTTCAAGTAATTTTTTTTCAGGCAGGACAGATCCTGGCTTTAACTTTTCTAAGTAAAGTATTGTATCTAAAGGTATATTTTCAAATTCGTATGTGATTACATCAGTTTTGTTTGAAAATTTTTTTAGTGCATCTTCATTATTATATTCCGCTATTATAGTTTCTTTAGCTACATGAGAGGCAGGGCAGTCTTGTTCGGGAGAGAATATAATAACCTCTATCCCAAGCCGCGCAGCAGCCATAGCGCTCATTCGTCCTAGCTGACCGCCGCCTAAAATTCCCAGAGTTATATTTATATTGATTTCATTCATATATCAAACTTTAATCTGTAGGGATTTCTTTAACATTTTCACTTTGTTTTTTCCTGTAGCTCTCTAGGGCGTATTGGGTTTCTGATATATTTGTTCCTAATATTGAGGCTGCTAATAATCCTGCATTTTTTGCTCCTGCATTACCTATTGCAAGAGTTCCAACCGGAATACCACCAGGCATTTGAACAATTGATAATAAGCTATCCATTCCTTTTAGCGATTTGCTTTCTATGGGAACACCCAAAACAGGCAAAGAGGTCATGCTAGCAACCATTCCCGGGAGATGAGCCGAGCCACCAGCTCCTGCTATAATAACCTTAATGCCCCTATCTTTTGCAGTTTTTGCATATTCAAACATACGATCTGGCGTTCTGTGAGCCGATATAATCCGACATTCATGAGCGATACCAAGTTCATGTAATATGTCATGGGTTATCTTCATTGTAGGCCAATCAGATTGAGAACCCATTATAACGCCAACTAGCGGATTATTGTCGGAATGTGTCATAATATGAGCGTGCCCTTAAATGCAATTTTACAGCATATACATATAACCGTCTTTATATGAAAATCTACCTGATCTAGCAAGTCTATAAATAAAGTTTCATATTTTTTTAAATTGTTTTTGCTTAGATATTTAAATATAAGGCAATATCAGGCAATAATGTCATCAATAAGCGCGCTTTCTAGCTTTTGAATCATATCTTTAAGCCACAGCTTTTTCTTTTTCAATTGTTGCATATGTAGCAAATTAACAGGCGCATTATCACGCATTGCTTTTTCAATAAGCTCGTCTAACGCCTGATGTTCAACTTTATACTCAGTAAGCTTTGCTTTTAGCTCTTCTAGTTCTTCTTGCATACTGTGTACTCACCATTTTTTTCAAATACATTATGAAGATATAACATATAATCCATTGTTTGATAAGCAAAAAACTAATAATTCAATTAAATGTTGTGCTTTGCATCATTAAGAACTTATCCTATTAATTATATCCCAAAATATGGCAACTATTATTGCTCATAGGTCATTTGTATTTCATAATGGCCTATCTATGATATTTTAAGGTTAATTAACATGAAAAAAAAGAAAATAGCGATTTTTACAAGTGGTGGGGATTGCGCTGGATTGAATGCTGTTGTGCGCGCAGCAGTATTGCGTGCAGATAGTTTCGGTTGGGAGGTTGTTGGATTGCTTAACGGTACAGCAGGCCTTCTTGAAAAAAAACCTCAGTATAAAATCCTTAAACCAGAGCAATTTAATGGTAATATTATGCGTATGGGAGGAACAATCCTTGGAACCACCAATTCACGTGATCCATTTGCTTATAAAATGGATAATGGAGCTATCGTTGATCGTTCTGATGAACTAATAAAGGCATTTAAGGATCTTGAAATTGACTCCATAATTGGTATTGGCGGTGATGGCAGCTTTGCTATTTTAAATAAGCTGGTAAATCAAGGGGGGTTGAATTTTGTAGCCATTCCAAAAACCATTGATAATGACGTATTTATGACCGATTTTTCAGTTGGTTATGATACTGCTGTATCGGTTGCAACCGAAGCATTAGACAGGCTTCAGCCTACTGCCGCTAGTCATGATCGTGTTATGATCTTAGAGGTTATGGGACGAGATGCAGGGCATATAGCACTTAATGCAGGAATAGCAGGTGGGGCTGATGTTATTTTAATTCCTGAGATTAAGTATTCTATTGAAAAAATAGCCCAAAAAATAAAAGAAGTTAAGGCAGATGGACGTAACTTTGCCCTTATTATTGTATCAGAGGCTGTGAAAACGCCTGAAGGGAAAAAACATGAGGTTGTATATCATGGAGGAGAAACCAGATATGGCGGTATAGGAGATTATTTAGGCGTTAAAATTGCTAAAGCTACTGGATCAGAAACCCGTGTTACTGTGTTAGGACATGTTCAAAGGGGGGCTGGTCCTTCATATAATGATCGTTTGCTGGCTTCGGCATTTGGGGTGAGGGCGGTTGATCTTATAAAAGAAGGGAAATTTGGACGTATGGTGGCTTGGCAGAATGAAAATGTTGTTGATGTTGCTATTGAAGATGCTATTGCAAAATGTCATACAGTAGATATAGATGGAATGCTTGTTCATACAGCAAGGGCTTTAGGAATATCTTTTGGAGAGTAAAATTTATAGGTTTTTGAATAAAAACTGTGTAAACTCTATTACATTGATATATTTGAAACTTGCTAGTATCTTCTTTGGGCTATAGTATGATCCGCAGATGTCTCATACTTTTGAATAATTAAAAAGAGAAGTGAATATTTAATATGCTTTATGTACAACAATCTCTAGGTCCTGATGAAGAGCTTATACATGTAGGAAAATTTCATTGGATGTACACAGTAAATGCTTTCCTTTCAATTGTTTGGGGGTTGTTTGGTGCTATTATGATTATGTTTATGTCCTACAAGGCATATGAGTTTATGGGTAAGCTCCCTCCTGATACCGGTTTTTTTGGTGCTATAAAATTTATTCACCCAGGGATACGTGGGGTTTCTTTTTTGTTCTTTATACTAGGTCTAGTCAAGTTTGCACAAATGATGGTAACTAAGGTAACAACTGAAATTGCTATTACAAATAACCGTCTTGTTTACAAGCGTGGTTTAGTTGCTCGTCATGTTGGTGAGATCAATATTGATCGAATTGAAGGGGTTAATGTGTTGCAGCCAATTATGGGAAGGATTTTCAATTACGGTCGTGTTATGGTTCGCGGTATGGGAGTTGGTGAGGTTCTCTTGCCCCCCATTGAAGATCCTATATCATTCCGTAGAGCTATCGAAGAGGCAAAGGTTAGATGAGTAGTAAGGTTAAGTCTAAGGCAAAAACTAGCACTGGTAATGGTAATAGGACAAAGCCAGCTAAAACATTTCAGGATTTAGAAGTTGAAAAAATGTTGGTCAGTGGTGAGGAGGTTATACTTCGTGCTCACTTTCATTGGGCAATCTATTGGAAGGCCATAGCGGTAGTAATATTGTCGCTGGTTATGTTCATATCAATGCCCATATTGATGCCTATCGCAATATTGATTGCTTCTTGCGGTGTTGTAATGCTTATTGTTGCATCATTGACACAGCATTACATGCTTCTTGTTGTTACTAATAAGCGTGTGCTAGCTCGTTATGGGCTTTTGCAAATGGACGTTGTTGACATTAGGCTTAGTAAAGTAGAGAGCATAGATTTAGAACGTATGTTGCCAGGGCATCTTTTGGGTTATGCCAGTGTTGTTGTGCTTGGTACGGGGCAGCGCATGATTCGCGTGCCTTATATTGCTAATGCTGAGAAGTTTAGACGTTATTACAATGAGATGGTTTTGGCCGAAGAAGGTAATGATGATGCGGAAGAGGAAATAGCCAGACTTAAAGATAATGATGAGAGAAAAAGTAATTCTTCAGCATCTTCTAAGAAAAAAACAAAGAAAATGTAATTTCTATCCTTGCTTTTGGTGCGTTCTTACGTTCTTTATATAATATAATCAAAGTTCATGAATTTAAAACTTCGTCGCTGGGGATATTGCTATGTCTGAATCAAAAAATGCTCATCCAAATGGCTGGGATAAAACTAAACTTGTTAGCCGTTATGTAACAGAAGGTGCTAAATCTGCCCCACATCGTTCTTATTATTATGCTATGGGTTTGACAGAAGAGCAGATACACCAGCCATTAGTTGGGGTGGCAACATGCTGGAATGAGGCTGCGCCTTGTAATATTGCGCTAGGGCGCCAGGCTCAGGCAGTTAAGCGAGGTGTTGACCATGCTGGTGCAACGCCAAGGGAGTTCACAACAATTACTGTAACAGATGGTATTGCAATGGGGCATGAGGGCATGAGGTCTTCCCTTGTTTCACGAGAGGTTATAGCGGATTCTGTTGAGCTGACAATGCGTGGTCATTGCTATGACGCTTTAGTTGGACTTGCGGGTTGTGACAAATCTTTGCCGGCTATGATGATGGTTATGGTACGTTTAAATGTACCTAGTGTTTTTATGTATGGTGGGACTATACTTCCAGGTAAATATAAGGGAAAAGATGTTGATGTTGTTAATGTTTTTGAAGCTGTTGGGCAACATGCATCTGGTAAGATATCAGATAAGGAGCTTCATGACCTTGAATGTGTTGCTTGCCCATCTGCCGGTGCTTGTGGAGGTCAGTTTACGGCCAATACCATGGCATGCGTTAGTGAGGCAATAGGCCTGGCTCTTCCTAATTCTGCTGGCGCTCCCGCTCCGTATGAAAGCCGTGATGAATACGCGTCTGCTTCAGGTGAGGCGGTTGTTCAGCTTATTAAAAATGGGGGGCCGCGTCCACGCGATATAGTAACCTTAAAATCATTGGAAAACGCTGCTGCTGTGGTGGCTGCTACTGGTGGGTCGACTAATGCGGCGCTTCATCTTCCTGCTATTGCTAATGAGGCCGGTATTAATTTTAATCTCTTTGATGTGGCAGAGATATTTAAGAAGACGCCATATTTAGCAAATCTTCGCCCCGGTGGAAAATATGTGGCTAAAGATTTATATGAGATAGGTGGTGTTGGTGTTGTTCTTAAAGAACTGCTAGATAATGGTTATATTCATGGAGATTGTATCACTGTAACAGGCAAAACAATTGCAGAAAACCTGGAAGGGGTTTCCCTACCAGAGGATCAAGACGTTGTTTATCCAGTTAAAAACCCTATTTATCCAACAGGTGGTGTTGTTGGGTTGAAAGGGAATTTAGCACCTGAAGGTGCAATTGTCAAAATTGCCGGATTAGAAGATCTGGTTTTTGAAGGTAGAGCCCGTGTTTTTGATGGTGAAGAGGCTTGCTTTGAGGCAGTACAAAACCGAGATTATAAAGATGGTGATGTTCTTGTTATTCGTTATGAAGGGGCAAAGGGTGGTCCAGGAATGCGTGAAATGCTTTCTACAACGGCGGCTCTTTATGGTCAAGGCGCAGGTGGTAAAGTTGCCCTTATAACCGATGGGCGTTTTTCTGGTGGAACTAGGGGGTTTTGTATTGGTCACATTGGTCCAGAGGCTGCCGTTGGTGGACCTATAGCACTGATTAGAGATGGTGACATTATTCGCATTGATGCAAATGAGGGAACTCTTGAAGTCAAACTCTCTGATGAAGAGTTAGAAAATAGACGCAAGGAGTGGAGGCCTCGTAAAACTAATTATAATTCTGGTGCACTATATAAATATGCTCAACTGGTAGGATCGGCGCGTGATGGGGCGGTAACTCACCCTGGAGCAAAGGAAGAAACTCATACATTTGTTAACCTTTAGGTTGTATGATGTTCTTTTGTCAGTCAAATGTAGAGCATGGTTAAATGAAAAAAACTAAATTTTATGTAATGGTTTTTATTTTAATATCCATTACATCTTTTCTCCCCTTTTATGCAAAAGCGAGTGACTTATACGCACAAGACGTAATAGATAGTTTTTATTTTAAAAGAGAGGGCAAACCTTTATGGATTAAGGGTAGAAGAATAAATAGGTTTGGAAAAAAATTATACTCAGTTTTGCAAAAATCCTGGGAAAATGGTCTAAATCCAGATAATTATTACGTGTCTGATATAGAAAAGATAATAAAAGATGTGCGTTATGATAGGAAAGATAGTGCATTAAAAGCAGAATTACTCCTTACAAGTGGATATATAAGATATGTTCAGGATTTAAGTGGTATGAGAGTTGATGCCACAGAACTAGGACTAAGAAAAAGCGACTGGTTGCAAAGAATTTCCCCACAAGAAGCAATTGACATGTTGCCCAAAGAATTAAAAACTATTGATAGCTTCTTAAAAACTTTAGAACCCCAATCCATTACATATCAGAGATTAAAAAGTGAACTAGTTAAGCTAGTTAATAGCACAGATTATCAAAGTAACATTACAAACGCACCTATATATTTTAATCATATTTTGTATCCAGGTATGGGGGATAAAAATATTCCTGCTTTGCGTGTGCGTCTAGGTGCTCATGAAACAAGTTCTAATAATTTATATATTTATGATGGCAAATTGGTTGAGGCCGTAAAAAAGTTTCAGAAAGAAAAAGGTCTTAAGCCTGATGGAATAATTGGTAAAAAGACACTTTTTGCTCTAAATCATGGAAATAAGGATAAAATTCGCCAGATAATAGTAAATATGGAAAGGTTAAGGTGGATAGAGGATAAAAAGCCTTCACGTTTTATAGTTGTTAATATACCATCTGCCCAGCTATGGGCGGTTGATAATGGATCTGTTGAATTTACGATGCCTGTTGTTGTTGGGCGTAAGAAAAGAGCAACGCTACCTTTTATTACTAAGATACATGGCGTTAGATTTAACCCTACATGGACAGTTCCTCCAACTATTAAAAAAGAGGATATATTGCCCCATCTCCAAGAAAATCCGCTATATCTGTCTGATAAAGGCATAGAATTATTTGATGGGTATGCCAAAGATGCAGCCACGCTAGACCCTAGTGCCATTGATTGGAATAACATATCAGATATTGAACTTAATAACCTTAACATGGTTCAAGTTCCAGGATCACATAATCCGTTGGGTCGTATAAGGATTCTTATGCCAAATGAGTATAATATTTATTTGCATGATACTAATGATAGGTCATTATTTGCTCGCTCTGATAGGGCTAAATCATCGGGCTGTATTCGAATGCGTGATCCTGAGAAGGTTGCAATGTTTGCCCTTAAAAAACATAGCAACTGGAGCGTTAACAAGATGAGTGAAATCCTTGAAAGTGGTATATTGAAAGATATATATACTAACGACAAGGTAAGTGTTTATATTCTTTATTATACAATTTGGTTAGATGAAAAAAATGATCTTGTGTATGCTCAGGACATATATGGCAGAGATAGGGATTTGTTTGCATTACTCGAAAAACTTGACGCAATTCCTATAATAAGGGACAATGAAGTTATATTGTCAGCATCAGCGGATTAAGTTGTTGCTAATGCTTTGACGAGTTTGCCTTTTTCTTCTGGGCAAATTGATTCTTTACTCAGTGCAAAAATTATTGTAGAAGTACCGACTATTGGTTTTGTGCGCTATGTATTTTTCTTGAATTGTGGCTATGTTTTAGGTGGAGGTCGTATGAAACGCTTTTTTGATGTTGATCAGGGCGATGAACGCATAAATATACAAAGACGTAACTTTATGAAGTACGGTTTTGCAGGGGTTGTGGGGGCTGTTGTTCCTTTTTTGTCTGTTGGCAGATCATTAGCCGCTAGTGATAAGAATAGCGCATGGAGAGTGTCATTTCGTCACGCTCATACAGGGGAGAGCTTCTCAGGGGTGTATCGTGTGGGGGATAAATATCTTCCAGAAGCATTTGAGCGTTTGAGCTATGTATTGCGTGATTTTAGAACTCACGAAGTTTTTCCAATGGATCCTCATGTACTTGATATAATTTCAATTATACAGAAAAAAACTAGCTCCTATGATAATTTGCAGATTTTATCTGGTTATCGTAGCCCTAAAACTAATGCCATGTTAGGCAGTAAAACCCGCGGGGTAGCTTCAAATTCGTTCCATATGTATGGGCAAGCAATAGATATTCGTATTCCAGGATATAGTACCAAAAAACTTTGCAATGTTGCTAGGTCACTACAGGCTGGGGGGGTAGGCTATTACCCAAGAAGCGGTTTTGTTCATGTTGATACTGGTAAAGTTAGGACTTGGGTTTCGTAATTAGTGTTTTTTTGTAAATAGTTTTTTATGTGGAGCTTGTAGGCTCCACTTTTTACTAGGGCATAGATATCATGATATTGATAGGTTTGGGGGCTAATTTAGATAGTATTTATGGCTCTCCTGAAGAAACTATATTAAAGGCAATATCGTTATTTGATGAGTATGATATTAGTGTTATAGCAGTTTCTAGTATATGGAAAAGCGCGCCTGTACCATTATCAGATCAGCCATGGTATAAAAATGCGGTATGTTTAGTGGATACCAATTTATGCCCCTATGAGTTGTTATCTGTATTATCGAAAATTGAAGGTGTGTTGGGGCGTACAAGACGTTTACCTAATGAAGCTCGCGTGCTGGATCTTGATTTATTATCATATAATGATGTGGTTATTGATGATAAAAATCTTAATTTACCACACCCTAGAATGTCTGAACGTGCTTTTGTGCTTTATCCTTTGCAAGAAATAGCGCCAAAATGGCTACACCCAAAGTCTGGTAAAACTGTATCAGAGCTTATTAAGTTGCTTCCTAAAGATCAAGAAATAGAAAAAATATCAAAGGATAGGTATGAATATTAATGATATATGTAAAAGAAAAAATAACCTTATTATGGGGATTGTTAACGTAACTCCCGATAGTTTTTCTGATGGTGGGGATAATTATCTTTTAGATGATGCAATAAATCATGGTTTATCTTTATTAAGGCAAGGAGCTGATATTCTTGATATTGGAGGAGAATCGACGCGACCTAACGCTAGTATTATAAGTATTGAGGAGGAGATAAGTCGCGTAGTTCCTGTTATAAGAGGATTGCACGAAAGGGGGGCTGGGTTCATTTCGATTGATACTCGCAATTCTATGACAATGAGGGCTGCAATAGATGCTGGGGCTAATATGGTAAATGATGTTAGTGGCTTATGTCATGATAAAGATAGTGTAAATGTAATAGCTGATACCAATATTCCTATATGTATAATGCACATGCAAGGAACACCTCAAAATATGCAAGATAATCCAAAATATAACAATGTAATCAATGATATATTTCATTTTTTTAATAACCGTATAGAGTTTTGCATGAAAAATGGAATTTCTAAAGATAGAATAATATTAGATCCAGGCATTGGCTTTGGTAAAACATTAGACCATAATTTATTGATTTTAAAAAATATATGTAACTTTGTTAAATTTGATTGTCCAATTATGGTTGGTAGTTCGCGCAAGAGTTTTATTGGTATGATAGGTGCAGAAAATAATGCAAAACAAAGACTTGGCGGGTCTATAGCTTCTGCTATATTTGCTATGGAGCAAGGAGCTAGTATTCTCAGGGTTCATGATGTAAAGGAGACTAAGCAAGCTATTGATGTGTATAATGCAATTAAGAGCGCTTAAAAAAATCACTATTATGGTATATATTGCTTGGTTCGCGTTTTATATTATTATCTTCAATTCCATAAGACCACACTTTCCAAGGAAATTTCTTATTTTCTTTATCAGGTAAAAACTCATAAAGATGACAATTCTTAAAATATCCAGGAATTTTAAGACCGTAAATACCGCCAAGGCCTCTAAATACCCCGCCATGAGAAACAATAAGTGTTGGTGAGTCATAATTATTTAAAATTCTTTTTTTGCCATTTTTTATTCTAGAGCAAAATTCTGTAAAGGACTCTCCATTTGGCGGTGTTGGCCATCCCGTAAGAAGTTCTGAGCATTCTTCATAAGTAGCTCCTTCCCAATCTCCAGCATATAACTCTGCAATATCTTTTTCTTCATGCATGGGAATATTAAGATCTTGATTTATAATTGTTGCAGTATCTCTTGCCCTTGAAAGGTTACTGTGAATTATTGCTTTTGGCTTTTCTTTTAAAGACTTAACTATGATTCGTGCAAATTCTGCTTGTTTCCTACCATTAATAGTCAGTGGTGAATCAAGGCTTCCTGCCATAACCCTAGCTTTATTAGCTTCGGTTTCACCGTGGCGTATCATATAAAAATGTTTAGCTGGTATCATGGCCTTATATTACCATTCTCATATTCAAATTACTAACGCATTACTCATATTTCTAAGAGTTGCTACTATACTTTGAGCGGCTAAAACAGAGCTTTTGGGATTTGCAGGATCTGGCATATTTTCAATAGAGGCATTAAGTGTTGAATATCCACTTTTTACTGTTATTTGGTGTTTATTGCCTATTGCATTAGGATCTGCCCAAATTTCAACGCGAGTTTTTTTTGCCCCTATACCTGCAAGGCTAAGGGTTGCTGCGACATTTATATTGGCAGGAAATCCTTTCGCTGCTTCAAGCGCGTTTCCTTCAAAAATCAGGGTTTTAGATGTTATATTTTTAAGGTTTATATTATTTTCAATTATATATGGCGCACCAGTAAAGCCCATAGGAGGCTTTGTTGAGGATATCTTAGAGCTTTTAATTCCCATTTCTTTCATAGCTGTAATACCATCAAGCCCGCATAAAGCACCAGAGGGAAGATAGGCTTTGCTTTTTGATTTTGCTAAGTTATCCATAATTTGTGGATATATTAGCAGGGCTGCGCTGCTGATAAAAATAATGTCTTTATTCGCCTTAAAGGCTTTTTCTGCCAATTGTGTTACTATGTTGGCTGGAAGACACTCAATAATAATATCGCTTTGCGCTACAAGATCATCAAATGATACTTTATTTATATTTTTATGACTCTTATCTTTTGGCTCTGAAATGTATTTTAGTTCAAAACCTTTTATACCACCATCTGAGGTTAGTTTTTTCGCTACGGCGCTTCCTATTGCTCCTAATCCTGCAATACCAACTCTCTTATTCATTTAGGTGCTCCCTTTTATTTATGATATATTTGAGATACTATCGACATTCAGGCAGTAAAATTTATGATTTGGGGATAGTAATCATTTATTTTAATATCCTGCTGGAATCGTCCACCTTATACAATGATAATAGATAGCAATGGAACAATGGCAAGATCAATCTATTATATTGGCTGTGCGCAGGCATGGTGAGAATGGAGCAATAGTATCATTGCTAACTGCTAATAATGGGCGTCAATTAGCTTATATGCGAGGCGCAACGTCATTAAAAAACCGTGGAACACTAGAAGTTGGAAATGTTGTTGATGCTAACTGGAAGGCAAGAACAAGCAATAGCCTTGGCAGCGTTACCATGGAGCTATCACGATCTACGGCTGCACGTATTATGAAAGATGCGTTAAAGCTATCTGCTCTTCAATCTGCTTGTGCTTTGTGTGATCAGGCTTTACCAGAAAAAGAAGGTAATGAAGGGCTATATCATGGTTTTTTAGCCCTTTTAGATATATTAGATGGTAAGGTATGGGCGCAAGGTTACATAATGTGGGAGCTAGCACTTCTAAAAGAGCTGGGGTTTTCTTTGGACTTAACGCGCTGCGCGGGTGGAGGTGATGATTTTGACCTTGCCTATGTAAGCCCCAAAACTGGGCGGGCTGTTAGCAGAGAAAAGGCAGAGCCATATAAGGATAAGCTTTTACCTTTGCCGGATTTTTTAAAATCTGGTAGTAATTTCACCACCATAGATGATGTTGTTCTAGGAATTCAGTTAACAGGGTTTTTCCTAGAACATTGGGTTTTTGCGCACCATAATCGTGGATTGCCAGAAGCACGGCGTAGGTTGGGCTTGCGTTTTGTCGAAGTTTTTGACAAAACCAAAGACCTAGATAAAGACCTAGATAATGATGTAGAAAAAGATATTGATGAGTTAGGAACAAAAATTTATGTCACAGGATAATGGCACAAATGAAATAGGGGCTGAGATAATAGATCAACCCATGGTCGATATATTGTCGGAACGTTATTTATCTTATGCTTTATCTACTATTATGAGTAGGTCGTTGCCTGATGTTCGTGACGGTATGAAGCCTGTTCATCGGCGTTTGATGTATGCGATGTATCAACTTAAGCTCAATCCGACGCAACGTCCTAAAAAATCTGCACGTGTGGTAGGTGATGTTATTGGTAAGTTTCATCCTCATGGTGATACGGCAGTATATGATGCAATGGTGCGTTTAGCTCAAGATTTTGCACAGCGATACCCGCTTGTTGATGGGCAGGGCAATTTTGGTAATATTGATGGTGATAATGCCGCGGCCATGCGTTATACAGAGGCGCGCCTAACCGATGTGGCACTGTTATTGCTGCGTGGAATAGAAGAAAATGCAGTTGATTTTAGACCTACTTATGATGGTTCAGAAACTGAACCCGTAGTCCTTCCTGGTGCTTTTCCTAATTTATTAGCCAATGGCTCTAGTGGTATTGCCGTTGGTATGGCTACAAATATACCTCCGCATAATGTAGATGAACTATGTGATGCGATGTTAATAATGCTTGAAAAAGATGTAAGTGTTGCAGAGCTCGTCGAAGTTGTACAAGGACCAGATATGCCAACAGGCGGTATATTAGTTGAAAGTCGTGAAGATGTGGTAAAGGCTTATGAAACGGGTAAGGGCTCTTTTAGAATTCGTGCGCGTTGGGAAAAGGAAGATTTAAAACAAGGAATGTATCAAATTGTTGTAACTGAAATTCCCTATCAGGTACAAAAATCAAAGTTAATAGAAAAAATTGCTGATCTTATAAACCTAAAAAAGCTCCCGTTGTTAGATGATATTCGTGATGAGTCGGCAGAGGATATAAGGCTTATAATAGTTCCTAAAAACCGTAATGTAGAGCCTGAAATATTGATGGAAGCTCTATTTAGAGTATGTGATTTAGAAACACGTTTTAATATGAATCTAAATGTTTTGGAAAATGGCCTTGTGCCAAAGGTTATGAGCCTGAAAGAAGTTTTGCAAAACTGGCTGGATCATCAGCAAATAGTATTGGTACGCCGCTCACAATTTAGATTAGAAAAAGTGTTATATCGCCTGCAAGTTTTAGAAGGTTATCTTATTGTCTATCTTAATGTTGACGAGGTTATACGTATTATTCGTTTTGAAGATAACCCTAAACAGTGCTTAATTGATAAGTTTGATCTAAATGAAGTTCAAGTAGAGGCAATTTTAAACTTGCGTTTACGTAAGTTGCATAAACTTGAGGAAATGGAAATACGCACGGAGCATGATGAATTATCAAAAGAACGTGATGAGCTAGAAAAGCTTATAGGTTCAAAGGCGCGGCAATGGACTTTGATTAAAAAGCAGATTAAAGAGCTAAAAAAAATGTTTGGACAAGACACAGATCTTGGACGCAGGCGTACAATGATTAGTAGTACGCCAAAACCTGTTTTAGTTGATCTTGATGCGGTTATGATTGAAAAAGAGCCCATAACAGTCATATGCTCTGCTCAAGGGTGGGTTAAGGCAATGAAGGGTCATGGCCATAACCCAAAAGAATTCAAGTACAAAGATGGGGATCGTGGACAATTTATACTAGAGGTACAAACTACTGATAAGATTGTAATATTTGCAAGTAATGGACGTTTTTATACATTGGGTTGTGATAAATTGCCTTCAGGTCGTGGGTTTGGAGAACCATTACGTCTGATGGTCGATATACCTAACGATGCTCATGTTACAACAATAAAGATATATGTTCCTGATACTAAGATGTTAATAGCTTCTACGGATGGTCGTGGGTTTGTTGTTAATTCCAGTGATGTTCTAGCACAGACAAAATCAGGTAAGCAGGTGCTTAATGTATCAGGAAAGGTTGAGGCCGCAATTTGTCGTTATATAAATGATGGTGATGATTATGTGGCTACTATAGGAAGTAATCGTAAAATGCTTGTATTTCCATTATCTGACTTGCCTGAAATGGCTAGGGGTAAGGGGGTCATTTTGCAAAAATTTAAAGATGGTGGGTTGTCTGATGCAAAAACATTCAATATGGAAAATGGTCTTGAGTATAAATATGGAGCAGGAACAACCATAGTTGAAAATATCGAACCATGGATTGGCAAAAGAGCATCAGCAGGTCGCCTTCCACCAAATGGCTTTCCAAAGAGCAATCGTTTTGACTATAAGCTGTAAAGGGCGCTTTTACCTGAGTTCAACTTCAAGTAAGGCACATAATTTTATCGTATAACATGTCTAGATCCTAAAAATAAAGTCTAGGATTTATAAATGCACATAATCTTAGAAAGCATATTAAGGGCGTCGCTTTTTTCACGTTGGAAAGAGTTACGACCTATTATAGAGCCGTTACCGCCACCATCACGAATAGCAGTAGCATCATTATAAACGGCGTCCTCTCCTTTAGTGGCACCACCAGAAAATACAACAATGCGCCGTCCATTAAAACAAGAACGCACTACTTCTTTAACTCGCGCGGTCTGAGATGTTATATCAATATTATTCTCATCAAATACTTTTTTTGCTTCGGCTTGCATAATGTGATCTGTAGGTAATTTTACCTTAACAATATGTGCGCCGAGTAAGCAAGCCATATGTGCCGAGTAAGCGATAACATCCATAGCGGTTTCACCTTCCTTGGTAATACCTTCACCACGTGCATATGACCATACAACGGATGGAAGACCAACATCTTTAGCTTCGCGTATCATGTCTCGAACTTCTTCAAACATTTCAAATTGATTGTCCGATCCAGGGTAGATAGTAAAACCAACAGCACTACAGCCAAGCTCTAACGCATCTTGTATTGAGCCAGTAATAGCTTGATTAGAATCTAGGTTATTAGATGATGCTAAGGAGTTAGAGCTGTTATACTTCAAAATGGTAGGAACTTGTCCAGCAAACGTATCTGCCCCAGCTTGCAAAGAGCCTAAAGGTGCTGCATAAGCATTACAACCAGAATCAATAGCAAGCTGATAATGATAATGTGGGTCATAACCAGCAGAATTTATTGCAAATGATCGTGCGGGGCCATGCTCAAACCCCTGATCAACCGGAAGTATAACCATTTTACCAGTGCCTGCTAGTGCGCCGTTATTGAGCATACGCACAAGATTCCCTTTAACGCCTGCATTTTCGTTTTCATAGTTATCAATTATCTTTTTTACATTTGCCGATAGAGCCATTGGTTATTCCTAAATTTGTTAGTTATTTGCATTTGGATTATTTATCATTCTTATCTTTTAGCAAAATTTACACAAAAGAAAAGGCTTGAAAAATAATTTCTCAAGCCTTTTACAACAATTTATACACTGAAATTATCCATTGGTCATACCAATTGATATGGTTTGAGCCGCCATATCAAAATTAGTACCAACCTTAGCGCCAAAATCAGACACCAAGCTAAGCTCTTGTCCATCAAATTCTTTGGCACAACACAAGTCTAATTCAGCATTAACAAGAGGGTCTAAACTAACCGTCATCTTTTATCACTCCACTTTCTAAGAGCTTATTATATGCTCTATTATCTGTTGTTGCAGGCCCGTTATATAGGCTATCAATTATTTCTGTCTTGGTAGCTTCTCCCTTATCATAGAGTGTCGCAATTATACGAGCATCTCGAAGAGTAGGACGATCCTGCTTTATTACCTTTATATAACGATTCAAGAAATTTTGCAAACCTTTGTGTTTTTTAGGAAAGTAATCTAATGCTGATTCCAATGCTTGTTTAGAATAGCCACAAGTTTCCAATTTTATTGCTCTACCATCTTCTTGGGCATTTTGCCTTATTATACAACCATAATTGAATAACCATTCAATCTCTCTATTCATAGCTGATTTACTTATATTCATTTCCCGCATTATTTTAGTTTGTGTTATGCCCGGCTTTTCATCAATTCTGTTTAGTACCAATGCCCTACGTAACGAGGCAGAGGGATCTCCGGCTAGTGCTTCAACAAGATGATCTATAACAAGACAGGATTTTTGCCCCCTTGTTGTCATAGCACGTTTAGCTTGTAACTTCATAAAATCCATGGATATATTTTATATCAACTTTGTTATGTGGGCAATAAAACCATACGATACTAGTATATTACAATATTTGTATATGTATATACTGTAAAAACAAAGCTGGACTAAGAACTAGTCTTAATCCAGCTTTCACGGAGAACGGTTTAGGATTTGAATGCTAGTTATTTTATTTTATTGTGTCAATATCAAAAAGCATAACTAGTAACCTTTTTTGTGCATTTCCAGAGCGGTATCTATCATTCTGCATGAAAATCCCCACTCATTATCATACCAAGCCATAACGCGTACCAAATTATCATCAACAACTTTTGTGCCATTTATACTAAACATTGATGAATGTGAATCATGATTGAAATCTCCAGATACACAAGGATCAGAATAAACGCCGAGTACGCCTTTAAGTTGTTTGTTTGCAATAAAGCTTACGCCTTCATTTACATCTTCAACGCTAACATTTCTTGATGAGGTAAATGTTAAATCAACCAGAGATACATTAGGCGTAGGAACACGTATAGCAACGCCATCAAGTTTACCATCAAGTTCCGGTAGGACTTTTCCTAGTGCTTTAGCAGCCCCTGTAGATGTAGGAATCATGTTAGTAGCTGCAGCTCTGGCACGATATGGGTCTTTATGAGAGGCATCAACAATATTCTGATCACCTGTATAGGCATGAATCGTAGTCATAAACCCCTTTTCAATACCAATACTTTCATTAAGTGCATAAGCTAAAGGTGCAAGGCAGTTGGTTGTGCATGACGCATTAGAAACAATTTTATGCTCAGCTTTTAAAAGGTTGTGATTAACGCCATAAACTATTGTTATGTCCTCATCTTTTGCAGGTGCAGAAATTAGTACTTTTTTTGCTCCTGAATCTAGATGAAGCTGCGCTCCTTCTCTATTATTAAATTTACCAGTGCATTCCATAAGTATATCAACATCTTCATCACCCCAGTGCAGATTTTTAGGATCACGATTACGAAAGCGGCGTACTTTTCTGCCATCAAGTATCATGGCATCTTCGCCATCACGCTCAACTGTAAAAGGTGCACGACCATGAACAGAATCATATTTTAGTAATGGAAAAAAATTTCCGCCTGGATCGTTGATTGCAACAATTTCTATATCATCTCTTTTAGATTCTAAAATTGCTCTTGCAACCAGTCTTCCAATTCTGCCAAATCCGTTAATGGCAACTTTCATAGTCATTACATCAACTCCTAATTATTTATTTAACTTACTAGTAACTGCCTCGATAATTGCATCGCTTGTAATACCAAAATGTTTGTATAGCTCAGAAGCAGGTGCAGAAGCGCCAAAGCTATCCATACCTATGAATATACCGTGACGACCAATTAATTTATCCCAGCTTAGCGCTATTCCCGCTTCTACGGCAACTTTTATGCTATCATTACAAATTATACTTTTAATATAGTTTTCATCTTGTTCCCAGAATAGATCCAGACACGGGCAAGATATCAGATGAATGGCTTTACCTTGTTTTGCAAAATATTCGTAAGCTATATGGGCAATTTCAACTTCAGATCCCGAAGCAAATAAAGTTATTTCAGGATCATCAAAAGTTTTCTTTAATATATAAGCACCTTTTGCCGTCATGTTTTCTGCTCTATTATCACATAAAGTTGGCAATCCTTGACGCGTTAAGGCAAGCAGGGATGGTGCACTATTATTATTTATTGCAAGTTCCCAGCTTTCAGCAGTTTCAATACCATCACATGGGCGATAAACATAACAGTTTGGAATAGACCTAAGAGAGCTGAGGTGTTCTACAGGCTGATGCGTAGGACCATCTTCGCCCAATCCTATTGAATCATGAGTTAGAACATGAATAACGCGTTGTTTCATGAGCGCTGCTAAGCGAATAGCTGGGCGCGAATAATCTGCGAACTGTAAGAAAGTACCAGCATAAGGGATTATTCCACCATGTAATGCCATACCATTCATTATAGCAGCCATACCATGTTCGCGCACGCCATAATTAATGTAGTTTCCTGCGTAATTTCGGCTGTTAATAACTTTTGATGCACTAACCTTGGTATTATTGGATCCCGTTAAGTCTGCTGAACCACCAATTAGCAAGGGTAGAGCTGGAACAAGTTTTTCAAGACACATGCCCGATGTTTGGCGTGTAGCTTTTTTAGGCTTCTCATTTGCAAACATTGTTTTTATTTCTGCAATTACAGGAGCAATCGTGGCATAAGTATCACCTTTAAGTAAAGCTGTTAACTCATCTTTCTTGCCTGATGTAATATAACGGCTTTGCCATTCTTGGTGTTTTGATTGGTTTTGCACGCCAATCTTGCGCCAAGCATTTAACACATCTTCTGGAACTTCAAATGGGGCATAATCCCAACCAAGATTTTCTCTTGTACCTTTAATTTCTTCTTCGCCTAATGGCGCGCCGTGAGCTGCGCTACTATCTTCTTTAGTAGGTGCGCCATAACCTATCTTGGTCTTACAGCAAATTAAACTTGGCGTATTTGTATGTTGTGCTCTATGAATAGCCGCCTCAATTGCCGCAAAGTTATGACCGTCAATATTTTGCACGTCCCAGCCATAGGCCCTAAATCTTATGGGCGTATTATCAATAAATGTAAGATCGGTTTTCCCATCAATAGATATACCATTATCATCATAAAGCATGATTAGCTTTGATAATTTTTGATGACCTGCTAAAGAGCAAGCCTCGTGGCTTATGCCTTCCATAAGATCGCCATCACCACACATCACATAGGTATAATGAGAAATCAAGTCATCGCCATAATGCGCATTTAATATGCGCTCTGTCATTGCCATACCAACTGCCATACCAATGCCTTGACCCAGGGGGCCTGTAGTTGTTTCAATTCCTGCGTTATGCTCCACTTCGGGATGACCAGCGGTAATAGAACCCAATTGTCTAAAATTCTTAATCTGATCTATTGTCATTTTTTCGTAACCAGTGAGGTAATTAAGCGCATAAAGCAGCATTGACCCATGCCCACCAGAAAGCACGAAACGATCTCTATCCATCCATTCAGGAGCCTTCGCATCAAACTTTAGGAACTTAGAATAAAGTACAGTTGCAACATCTGCCATTCCCATAGGCATACCAGGATGACCTGAATTCGCTTTTTGCACAGCGTCCATGGATAGGGCTCGAATGGCGTTAGCCATATGTTTTAATTGATCTGGAGATAATTTATTACTAGAGCGAGAAGATAGCGTTACAGAGGTCGCGTTTGTCATTATTAAAAAAACCTATATATATTTAACATTCAAGTGTACACATAAATTGGAAAACACCATGCAATGCTAGCGCACCAAGGTCAAGCCCCAACACTTAAAATGCTGTGGTTTAATTCATTATTTAAGGGTATATGATCTTGACCCTAACCATTATCAATTCAATACTGCATCTAAGGTTAGGTAACTTTTATTAAGGGTTTTCATAAATGTCATCAATTAGATTTGCACTGGAAAGACTGGATAATGCAGTAGGCAGGCTTGATGCTTCGGTCTTTAATTTTGAAAACGCGCTGCAAGATTATGTATCGCGTGATGAAGTTGAAAAAGCCAGAAAAGAGGCTCATCTTTGTGATGATAATGGCAATGTAATAGATGTTGATTTTGTTGCTAAACGCTTAGATAGCGCTATCGCAACTGTAGAAGAATTACTAGAAGATGGAAAATAAGATTATGGCAGAGGTGACTTTAAAAATCAATAATCGAGGCTATGGGCTGTTTTGCGATGAAGGACAGGAATCACGATTAGAGGAGCTTGCCATATATGTTGATTCGCGTCTTCAGGATATTGCGAAATCTGGTGCGGCAACAAATGAATCTCATTTGCTTGTACTTACATCTCTTGTTTTGGCAGATGAAGTTTATGAACTACGTGATGAGCTTAATATGCTTCAAAGACAGTTACAAGATGCTAGGGCTGGCCTTCCAGTGCATTATGACGGCAATGGCATGTCGGCAGAAGAAGAAGCTATGATTACTCAAGCCATTGATAGTTTAGCAAATAAAATTGAACAAATAGCAAAGCGTATTCATCTAGCTGAAGAGGCAGCATAATAAAATTATCGCAATAATTATCGTAACCTAACGTTTTAGTCATAAATTAGTCATAAAATTAAACAAAAATTCACAATTTTTAAAAAAGCGTGATATATAATTTAACCGTGCTGCGGAGTGCGTGATACGGCTTTATCTCGGTGGTCGATGCTTTTCGCATAGGGAGCTGTCCCTGACTTTGCCCAATCGGTTTGCCCGGGGGGCTTTGATATTACGGCGCCCACCTAATTATTTAGGACCCCGCGAAGATTTCATACGTACACGGCTCATGTGGCACATTTTTTTGATTTTTTACACACTAATTTAATCGTTATTAGAACTAAAGCTGTAACAATGCACGAAACTAATAATGTATGAAACCGATAATGTCAGATGATTTGAAAATACAAAAAGATGCCATTCGTGCCGAAGCTAAAAGGGCGCGCAGGTTACTATCTTTAAATGCAGGGCAACAAGAAAGGCTTTGTAATAATTTTTTTAACAATATTGATATAGGTAAAAATACTGTAATTGGTGCTTACTATCCTATAAATAGAGAGTTAGACCCTATATCATTGGTAGATATTTTAATTGATAAAGGTGCTAATATAGCTTTACCTGTTATTGAAAAGGATAGCAGAATTTTAAAATTTGCTCATTGGCATAGCGGAGTAGAGCTAGAATGTGGTAAACATTATATTCCCCAGCCAAAAATTAATGATAACACGCTATGGCTAGAGCCTGATATTTTTCTTATTCCCTTACTTGCATTTGACCGGCGAGGATATCGCCTTGGTTATGGTGGAGGGTATTACGATGCTACGATTGTTTACTATAGGCAAAAGAAAGATATTATCGCTACAGGTTTGGCCTATGCAAAACAGGCATGTTTGTTTAATCTGCCAGTTGAAGATCATGATGTAAAAATGGACTGGATTATAACCGAGCAAAGCGCATTGCGATTTTAGGTTTATGTATATTATAATTAGTTTTATAAAAGAAAGTAGATTATGAGAATATTATTTGTTGGTGATACTATGGGCAGAGCAGGGCGCGAGTCTTTGGAAAAATACCTGCCACAACTTAAAAAAGATTTAAATGTTGATATAGCAATTGTAAATGGTGAGAATGCAGCTCATGGTAGGGGGATTACTGAAAAATTCTGTAACCAGTTTTATGACTGGGGAACGGATGTTATTACAACAGGAAATCATGTTTGGGATCAACGCGAGATATTAAAATATATTATTCGTGATCCTAAATTGTTACGCCCTGAAAACTTTCCAAAACCAACAACACCTGGAAAAGGGCATTATCTTTATGAGCTTATGGATGGACGAAAAATCCTTGTTGTAAATATGATGTGCCGCTTGTTCATGGATGCAATGGACGATCCTTTTAGCTCTATGGAGGGATTATTATCAGAGTATAAGATAGGATTGAATTGTAACGCGATTTTTGTTGATTTACACGGCGAAACTACTTCAGAAAAAATGGCTTTTGGACACCATTTCGCAGGGCGTGTATCTGCCGTTATTGGAACGCATACTCACATTCCAACGGCTGATGCCCACATAATGGTTGGCGGAACTGCTTATATGAGTGATGCGGGAATGTGCGGCGATTATGATAGTGTTATAGGTATGAAAAAACATAGTGCAATTCACAGGTTTACGCATAAACTACCAGGCGATCATTTTATTCCTTCTAATGATAATTTAATGTTGTGTGGTGTGCTAATTGTAACTGACGATAACACGGGCAAAGCACAGAAAATTGCCCCTGTACGTATAGGTGATATTCTCAACGAAACCATGCCTGATTTTTAGTATTATTTAGGCTGTAGATCGTCTTTATATTTTTCAAAATAACGCATGCAGGCATTGTTTAATTCACTTACTAGTGCTTCACCCTGATCGCCACCACTACCTTTTATCTGGCTATTTAAAACTATTTTAATAGTAGTATAAAATGCCATTGCAATATCAAGCGTTTCTTCATCAATTTTGTCAACAACTTCCATGAACTGGATAAAACGTTCTGCTATACGAGTTACAAGCAGGTAGCCAAACATTCCACCATTTGCTTTAAGTTGGACGCACGGGAAAAGTATTTGGGCGATTACTTCCTCAGAATCTGTAGGTCTACCAAGAGCAATGGCATTATCAATACCATCTTTCATCTGTTTTAGGTATATTTCACCAAGGGGACGAAAATCTTCGCTATGGCTTTCAAGCAGCTTTTGAGCTCTATCAATAATGGCATCACTAAGCCCGCCAATTCCCACTTTTGCCTTTAATAAGTTTGGTGGTTTGATGAATTTGGCATTTCGTTTGGGCTTTTGATTGTAATGTTCTATATCCATTTTTCTTACCTAAAATCAATATCAGACACATCAACATTTTCAGTGTTTTTGTAATCAATAATATCAGTATATCTACGCTTTATCCCTGTATAGACATCTTTGCGCTTTCTTCTGCGATCAGGACCAAAATAATCAGGAGATTCTATAAACTCTCTTGGTGACTCTATTATTTTATGCATTCTACGATAAAGATCTCTAGCATTAAACGGTTTTACAATAAACTCTGTTATTCCCTTGTCACGGGCGCTAAGAACACGGCGCTTTTCGCTAAATCCGGTCATCAAGATAACAGGAACAAACTTATTTGGACTTTTTGAGTGGCGTCTAATAGTTTGTGTAAGCTCTAGCCCATTACCTGGTGACATCATCCAATCAGTGATAACCAAATCCGGGTTAAAAAGGCAAAATTCTTTAAAGCCATCTTCGCCATTTAGAGCCGTAATAACATTACCAACCCCAAAGGATAGTAGAACTCCTCGTATAAGGTTCAGCATAGGCTTATTATCTTCAATTAAAAGAACTTGCACATTTTGAAAATTATATGACATTAGTAATAATTATTCTCAGCTATATTTTGATATTTCCATTACAAATAAAATAAAAGTTTAATTTCAAGATTTCCCTTTTATTTGACTTGTCGCCACTTTATAATTTTATTTTCAACAAATAAATACATAAACACAATAAAGAGTAAAATTTATGGCTGGACATTCCAAATGGGCAAATATCAAACACAAAAAAGGTAAAGCAGACGCGCAGCGTGCTAAATTATTTTCTAAATTGGGGCGGGAAATATACGTCGCGGCTAAGTTAGGTGGAGGTGATCCTGATATGAATCCTCGCCTGCGTTTGGCTATAGCTACTGCGCGAAGTCAATCAATGCCAAAAGATGGTATAGAGAAGAATATCCAAAAAGCTATTGGCAGCAGTGATGGGGAAAATTATGAGGAAATGCGTTATGAAGGCTTTGGTGTTGGCGGTGTTGCGGTGATAGTCGAAGCATTGACAGACAATAAAAACCGAACAGCGGCAGAAGTAAGAGCAGCATTTACAAAGTGTGGGGGTAGTCTTGGTACAACGGGTTGTGTAGGTTTTATGTTTGACCGTATAGCCGAAATTGCATATCCCGCGGACAAGGCAAGCGCAGATGATATGTTTGAAGCGGCCCTAGAAGCAGGAGCAGAAAATGTAGAAAGTGATGATGAATACCATATAATTCAATGTTCTACTGATGATTTTGCAAATGTACGTGATTCGCTTGAAAAGAAATATGGAGAGCCAGAGCGTCAGGGCTTGGTTTGGAAGCCTAATGTTACAACAGAAGTTGACGAGGCTCAGGCAGCATCTATTTTGAAACTGATTGAAACATTAGAAGATAATGATGATGTACAAAATGTAACAGTTAATTTTGAAGTAAGTGATGAGATCATGGAAAAGCTTATGGTGGAAGGTTGAGGGCTTAAAATTTGTCAAGCGTTATTAGGATTTTAGGCATAGACCCTGGTTTACAAAAGACTGGCTGGGGAGTTATTGAAAGATCTGGTTCTTCACTTAAGTTTATAAGCAGTGGTCTTATACGTACAAATACTGAACTTATGATGTCTGAAAGACTAGCTACTCTGTACAACGGTGTTATTTCGGTTATTGATGAATATTTTCCTGTAGATGTGGCTATTGAGGAAACTTTTGTAAATAAAAACCCTGCAAGTGCGTTAAAGCTTGGGCAAGCGCGTGGCGTCTTGCTTATGACACCGGCGACTAAGGGGCTTAGTGTAGGAGAATATAGCGCAAATAAGATAAAAAAATCAGTAGTGGGAAGTGGTCATGCATCAAAGGAACAAGTTAGTATGATGATTAAAATGCTGCTACCTGATTGTGGAACAATTTCAGAAGATGAATCTGATGCTCTTGCCGTAGCTATAACTCATGCGCATTATATAGGGGTAAATGCTGCGTTAAAGGTGAGAAGATGATTGGTAAATTGTCAGGAATTATTGATAGCTTAGATACGGATCATTTTATTCTTGATGTTTCAGGTGTAGGATATTTGATATATGCTAGTTCGCGCACTCTTTCCAATATTGGGCAGGTTGGCGATAATGTCAGTGTTTTAATTATTACAAATGTTAGAGAAGATGCAATTACCTTATATGGTTTTGCTGATATAATTGAACAGCAATGGTTTAAATTGTTGACCTCTGTTCAAGGTGTTGGCGCAAAGGCAGGATTGTCAATATTAGCGGCTTGCCCGGCGGATCAGCTTTCCTTTGTTATCGCCTCAGGTGATAAAGCATCACTAACCAAAGCTGATGGCGTAGGACCTAAAATTGCCGCACGTATATTGACAGAGCTTAAAGATAAGGCTGGAAAAATTGATATTACAGGCAGTAGTGTATCTCAGGGAATATCAAATTTACCAACCTCTGACAGCTCTCTTGCAACTGATATAATCGATCAGGACGCAGTTTCTGCACTTACGAATCTTGGTTATGCAGCGTCAGATGCTTATAGAGCGGTGTTAGCAGCAAAAGGCAAAGCCAACGATAATGAAAGCGGTAGTTTACAAGCTCTTATACGCCTTGCCTTGCAGGAGCTTAGCGCATGAACAAATCCTCATCTATAAAAAACCCTCAGCTTAACAATCAGCAACAGGAAAATGAGCCACCAATAGAAGGTGCGCTTCGCCCGTTATCTCTTGATGAGTTTATAGGTCAAAAAGATTTATGTAATAATTTAAATATTTTTGTTAAGGCTGCAAAAGCACGCAGTGATGCGATGGATCATGTATTGCTTTATGGGCCGCCGGGCTTAGGTAAAACTACATTAGCGCAAATAGTTGCCAAAGAATTAGGTGTTGGCTTTCGTGCAACTTCAGGACCTGTAATTGCAAAATCAGGTGATTTAGCGGCTATACTTACGAATTTACAACCCTATGATGTATTATTTATTGATGAAATTCATAGGCTTACCCCTGCTGTTGAGGAAATTCTTTATCCTGCTATGGAAGATCGTAAACTTGACCTTATTATTGGTGAAGGACCTGCCGCGCGCTCTATCCAAATAGAGCTTGCGCCATTTACATTAGTAGGTGCAACAACGCGTAGTGGCTTGCTAACTAACCCTTTGCGTGATCGATTTGGGATACCTTTGCGTTTGGAATTTTACAATGCACAAGAATTAGCGCAGATTGTTGCAAGAACGGCACGCTTACTTAAAACTCCGTTGAGTGAAGAAGCAGCCCTTGAAATTGCAAAGCGCTCGCGTGGAACGCCTAGAATAGCCGGAAGGCTTACTAGGCGCGTTAGGGATTTTTTTGATGCTTCAACAAATCAAGATCATGTGTCCAAAGAACTTGTTGAGCAGGCATTATTGCGACTTGATGTTGATGGTTCAGGTCTAGATACTATGGATCGCAGATATATGAGCTGTATCGTAGAAAATTATGGTGGCGGACCTGTTGGCGTTGAAACTATCGCGGCAGTTTTATCAGAAGGGCGCGATATGATCGAGGATGTGATAGAGCCATATCTTATGCAAAAAGGTCTTATTCAGCGCACCCCACGTGGGCGTATGGTTTCGCTTAAAGGTTTTAAATATCTTGGTATTACTCCCCCCAATAAAAGAACTATAGAGCAATTAGATCTATTAGAGGAATAAATAATTGAAACATAGCATCGACATTAGAGTTTACTACGAGGATACTGATGCAGGTGGCATAGTATATCATTCACAATACCTAAACTTTGCAGAGCGTGCGCGCACTGAATTTTTGCGCAATATTGGATTTCAATGCAGTGATATTCACGATAGGTTAGGGCTTTTATTTGTTGTTCGTAAAATTGAAATTGATTATATTAAAACCGCATATCTTGATGATTTATTACATATTGAAACAACAGTTTTTGAAACAAAAAATAGCAGCTTTATAATGCATCAACGTGCAGTTCGTGGTGATGAGGTTGTTGCAGATATGAAAGTTATTATAGTTTGTGTTGATACTAAGCATTATAAACCTGCTCGTTTACCAAAAAATATAAAAGATGCTTTTCAGAGCTATCTGGAAACCGTAAAGTAGTTTTCTTCGAATTCAATTTCAAAGGATTCAGTTTATATTATCGTCTAAATAAGTAAGAATAGGAAAATATAAATATGTCTGTCGATATAGTAGCAGAAAATATAGGGGCGGTGGCTTCTCATGATGTAAGTATGGTAGGCTTATTCATTCAGGCGGATATCGTAGTAAAATCAGTTATGATAGTTTTGATATTTGCTTCATTTTGGAGCTGGGTTATAATTTTTCAAAAAAAGGGATTGCTTGCCAAATTAAATAGGCGTGCAAATCGCTTTGAGGATTCTTTTTGGTCGGGAGAGTCCTTAGACAAGATTTATGCCAGAGTAAAAAAGAGCAAGGAAGATCCGATGCTCCGCACTTTTTCTGCTGGTATGGATGAGTGGAAAGCAGGGATAGTAGGTGGAGTTCCTTCAAATAAAAACTTACAAGCTAGCCTTCAACAACGTGTTGAGCGTTCGATGAGCGTTGCTATTGGACGTGAAATGAATCATCTTGAAAAGGGTATGACATTTCTTGCTAGTGTTGCATCTACTGCACCTTTTATTGGTTTGTTTGGAACAGTTTGGGGGATTATGAACAGTTTTAGCGCAATTGCCAACACCAATAACACGTCCTTGGCTGTTGTCGCTCCTGGTATATCAGAAGCGTTGTTTGCTACGGCTATTGGTTTAGTTGCCGCTGTGCCAGCCTCCATTGCTTATAACGTACTATCCAGCAGCTTAAACCAATATGCGGATAGGCTAGAGGCTTTTACAGATGAGTTTTCAGCTATTTTATCACGACATTTAGACGCTCATGACATTAGCATGAGCTCTGGCAAAAAAGCAACGACGACGACAAGGTGAGAATATTATGGGTGGAATGTCAGGAGCATATAAAGGACGTTCAAGAGGGCGTAGAACAGGTGGAAAATTTCGTCCTATTGCAGAAATGAATATGATTCCCATGAATGATGTAATGCTTGTCCTTTTAGTGGTGTTTATGATTACTGCACCTTTAATGACTTCGGGCGTTCCGGTTGATTTGCCTAATAGCAAAGCTAAGGCATTACAAAATGAAGACGCAAAGCCTATTGAGGTTACTTTAGATAAGGAAGGCAGGATCTTTTTAGCAGATACTGAGGTAAAAAAAGGTGCGCTTGTAACAATATTAAAGGCTACATTAGAAGGTGACATGGATAGGCGCATTTATGTTAGAGCAGATCAAGTTATTGAATATGGGAAAGTTATGAATATCTTAGGGCAGCTTAACGCGGCAGGGTTTAACAGGGTTGCTTTAATTACCAAACCAAATAACCAATGATATAAATCTTATGAATGCAGCATCTAACAAAGATTATAGAACTGCTCTTTATAAACCTGATATAGCATTGCCAGCAATTATATCTGCGGCTTTGCATATTGGTATATTCTTGCTTACAGTCTATGGATTTCCTTACATGGCAAAGGATACAGAGCTTAAAGATATTATAATCCCAGTAGAGTTATTTGATCCTTCTGAAATTATTGAAACAGCAAAGTTTGATGAAGCTGAAAAAAATGAGGGAGAGGATGTATCCCCTTCACCAGAGCGCAAGCCATTGTATAATAATAGTGATATCATACCCGATTTGGTTGAGCCTGAAGAGCCTGAAACAAAAGAAGTTATTCCCGATTCTTCTTCTAAATCTAAAATAGTGCCGCCCGATATTAATATTATTAAAAAACCTCCCAAGCCTAAAGCAAAGCCTAAGCCCCCTGCGCAATTAAAGCCTGTGCGGGAAAAAATCAAAGAGAACAAAAGAACTGATAGAGATATTACAAGTTTGCTTAAAAGCCTTACTCCTGA
>JALTAZ010000138.1 GCA_027075555.1 Micavibrio sp. | reverse complement strand
AGTTCATAACGGTTTTAATTTCTACCTTGTCATTTATAACAACAGGACGCTGTTCTCCCGCTCCAATAGCCAAGATACACCCTTGGGGAGGGTTTATAATTGCTGCGAACTCCTTAACCCCAAACATACCAAGGTTAGATATGGAAAACGACCCCCCTTGAAACTCTTCAGGTTTTAATTTACCTTCTCTGGCACGCCCAGCCAGCTCTTTCATCTCTGTAGATATATCGCGCAACCCCTTATCTTCTGCAGATCTTATAATTGGAGTTATAAGCCCAGTAGGCGTTGATACTGCAACTGAAATATCAGCCTTCAAATATTGTTGAATTGCCTCATCTGTCCAAGATACATTGGCCAAAGGATAAGCCTTTAAAGCCATAGCTGCTGCCTTAATAATGAAGTCATTAACAGAAAGCTTAAACTCTCCATTAGCTTTATCATTTATATCTTTGCGTGCCGTCAAAAGCTCGTCAAGAATACACTCAACAGTTAAATAGAAATGTGGCACTTCTTGTTTTGACTCACTCAAACGTTTGGCAACAACCTTGCGGATATTATTATTTGGAATTTCCTTATACGCCATACCAAATACATTAGTTTTAATATCAAAATCATCATGGAATTGCGCCAGCACTTGAGTTGATGATTTTTGCGGTAAAGTTTTTACCTTCTCAACATCAACCTTAACAATACGACCATGCGGACCACTACCATTTACAGATGATAGATCTATGCCAGCTTCTTTAGCAATCCTCCTAGCCAACGGTGAAGCAAACACCCTATTGCCCGCTTTTACGTTAACATCTTTAGAAGGTAAGTTTATTGCCGTGTTATCAAAATCAGAAACTTTCATATTATCATTAGTATCATGGGTGCTTTCATCAAAAGATGCAAAAGCTTTAGCTTTGGCGCTAGCACTTACTTCACCTATATCATCAACATTTTCACCATCTTTAAGCAACACCGCAATCACATCATTAACAGGAACATTTTCACTTCCCTCGCTAACTAAAATTTTACCTAATATACCTTCGTCGACGGCTTCAACTTCCATAGTTGCTTTATCGGTTTCAATTTCGGCAATAACATCGCCTGATTCGACTCTATCGCCTTCGGATTTCAGCCATTTAGCAAGTGTTCCTTCTGTCATAGTTGGAGATAAAGCTGGCATAGTTATATTTATTGGCATTGTCTATATACATTCATGTTAAAGTTGGCACATTAAGATAAGAACAAACCGTCCGAATCCTTTTTAAGCTAATCTACATAGCAAACCTTTCTGGCTGCCTCAACTATATCTTCGGACTGTGGCAAAGCCAAAGTCTCAAGATTCGCAGCATATGGCATAGGAACGTCTGCACCACATACTCTAGTAACAGGAGCATCAAGATAATCAAAAGCATGTTCTCCGCAAATAGCTGCAATTTCTGAACCTATACCAGAAAATGCCCAGCCTTCTTCCACCGATACAATGCGATTGGTTTTCTTCACGCTTTCCAATATTGTCCAGCGATCAATCGGGCGAATAGTGCGCAAATTAATAACTTCGGCATCAATTCCTTGCTTAGACAACTCTTCTGCTGCTGCCAAGGATTTACCAACCATAATAGAAAAGGCAACGATTGTTACATCACTTCCGCTACGCTCTATCTTAGCTCTACCAATTGGAATTATATAATCCTCATCAGTTGGTACTTCAAAGCTTTGCCCATATAAAATCTCATTTTCAAGAAAAACAACAGGATTAGGATCACGAATAGCGGATTTTAACAAGCCTTTAGCATCTGCTGCTGACCATGGAGAAACTACTTTAAGCCCTGGAACATGAGCATACCAGCTAGCATAACATTGCGAATGTTGCGCCGCTACTCTAGAAGCTGCGCCATTTGCACCGCGAAAGACAATCGGACACCCCAACTTCCCGCCAGCCATATATAATGTCTTAGCCGCAGAGTTAATAATATGATCCATAGCCTGCATGGCAAAATTCCATGTCATATACTCCACAATAGGTCTAAGTCCGCTCATAGCAGAACCCACAGCCATTCCTGTAAAGCCATGTTCGGTTATAGGCGTGTCAATAATACGCTTTGCTCCGAATTCATCTAAAAGACCTTGCGAGACTTTATATGCCCCCTGATATTCAGCAACTTCTTCACCCATAAGATAGACTCTATCATCTTTGCGCATTTCCTCAGCCATAGCATCACGCAAAGCCTCACGCACGCTTTGATCTATTGTGCCTTTTGCAAAAAATTCGGCCTCATCAAATGGTGGTGGCTCAATAACCTCACCTTGAGCGTATAATATATCACGATTTTCAACATACGCCCCTGTTGGCTGCACTGCTTTATTTCCAGAACTAATAACTATATCATCAGCGTCAGAACCTTTTTGCGCATCATCATTTGACGGAGCAGGAATTACAGCAGCTCCACCATCAATATCATCAACGCTTTCTCCATCTTCTAAAAGCACTGCTATTGGGGTATTAACAGCAACCCCTTGAGTACCTTCAGCCACAAGAATTTTCCCAAGAACCCCTTCATCAACGGCTTCAACCTCCATTGTTGCTTTATCGGTTTCTATCTCAGCAATAACATCACCTGCTTCAACCAAATCACCTTCGGATTTTAGCCATTTAGCAAGATTACCTTCTGTCATAGTTGGCGATAATGCCGGCATCAAAATTTGTGTAGGCATGTTAAGCACTCTCCACTAATATATCTGTCCATAGCTCATGCTCCGCAAGCTCTGGGCTTTCTTGAGCAAAAATAGCCGCTTCGTTAACTATATTCTTAATTTCTTTATCCATATCTTTTATGACCTTCTCATCAACTCCACGTTCTTGAAGCATATTTTTAACATGAGTAATAGGATCGCGATCATTTTTCATTGATGCAACCTCTTCCTTAGTACGGTATTTTGCAGGATCAGACATAGAATGCCCACGATAGCGATAAGTCATCATCTCTAATATATAAGGACCATTACCAGAACGGATATAGTCCAATGCTTTAGAAGCCGCATCTTTAACGGCTAAAACGTCCATTCCATCAACCTGTTCTCCAGGTATACCGTACCCCTCTCCGCGGCGATATAATTGCCCAGCAGAAGACCTAGAAACACTTGTCCCCATACCATATTGATTATTTTCAATAACGAATAAAACAGGAAGTTTCCAAAGAGCAGCCATATTATAACACTCTGCAACTTGCCCCTGATTAGATGCGCCATCTCCCATATAAGCCATGGACACGCCACCATCTTCTTTATATTTATGAGCAAACCCCAGCCCCGTACCAATAGCAGTTCCTGCGCCAACAATTCCATGACCACCGAAAAAGTTTTTATCGCGGCTAAACATATGCATAGACCCCCCCTTACCGCGGGAATAGCCGTCACTGCGCCCCGTAAGTTCTGCCATTATACCTTTAGGATCCATACCACATGCCAACATATGTGCATGATCACGATAAGAGGTAACAACACTATCTTGTGGATTTTGTACGGCCGTAATCCCAGTAACCACGGCTTCTTGACCTATATATAGGTGACAAAACCCACCGATAAGCCCCATACCGTAAAGCTGTCCCGATTTTTCTTCAAAACGACGTATCAGAAGCATATCATAATAAAATTTTTTAAGCTCATCGATTGAAGGCAAATCATTGCTTTTATCATTTTTCTTGCTTTTTTTTGGCGCTGCCACGGACTTTACCCTCCCGAGGTTATGCAGAAATTTTTACAAAAATATCCTAAGGGGAATTGCTACACTATTTTAAATATTAATACCAGCGAAAAATGATCTTTTGTGCATTGCAACATATTGTTATGTAAGGAAAAAACAAATCCACCAATAGATCAAGCACTCAATCAATTATAACTATTTCACTGCCATAGCTATAACCTAATATTACCCTTATCTGTTCTTCTAAAGCATCTAATGACAAACTATCGGGGCGCAATAACCTAACCTGGCTCTCCAGATTATTACTCTTAAGGACTAAGGCATCAAGCTGTTTACTTTTTGAAGCAGCTATCGGAGCAAGATTTTGAATATGTGTATAACCGTATCTACCAAATATTGAATGATAAGAAAAATATGCACAAAGCGATAAACCAATAAATATTGGCAAATTCTTCTTAATCACCGTAAAGATATCCACAACTTCGCTCATAAAACATATAGAATCATAAAAAAACTTGTGGATCAAGTTAAAAAAAGCAGTAGAGTCAACATGTTAGATGCGAACACAATAGGAACAAACAACTTAAACCTTTATAATGATTCATTTATTCAAGACAGGAATTTTTCTTACTTAAATATTGCCACATTTTAGAAATACCCACCTTTTCCCTAATATCTATTATGTTGCAATCAACTACCTTCCAAACACCTGACTTAATTTCCTTTTCAAGCTGCCCCATACTCCACCCAGTATAACCAATATAAACATCTAAGTTAGCATCCTTACTAGAATAAGAGGGGTATCTATCATCAACTCCATTATAATTTACCATTGTAAGAGGCTGAGTACGCCAACGTGAAATCCCCATTGCCCTTTTCAAAGAAACAATTTTTATATTCGGA
The DNA here is from genome assembly GCA_027075555.1 of Micavibrio sp. Classification (GTDB taxonomy): domain Bacteria; phylum Pseudomonadota; class Alphaproteobacteria; order Micavibrionales; family Micavibrionaceae; genus UBA1672. Next base: position 3,147 of record JALTAZ010000138.1, on the reverse strand, counting down.
TAGGCAACAGGGCCTCCATTATACATATTTGCATTTTTATGATAAATATCATATTTATCTGGTGATAAATCAACCATAGGGTTGTTTACAACAACCCCTCTTGCCCCCCAAAAATCATTATCAAAGACATATACTACTTTTTGCTTAAAATATGGATCATTATCCATTTTATCGGTTGCAACAAGTAACTTGCCTGTATTGCCAGTATACAACCCTAACAAAGTCGGGGTAGCAACCATAACTGCAGCTAATATAAAATATAGCCTTATCCTGTCAAAAACTTTTTCTTCACCTTGCATAAGCACAGCATATCAAAAAAATCACATATGCAAAACAAAGCTGAGTTATAATATGAAATTATTTAACTTTAGCGATAAAATCCAGAACCTTCATATTTTGCTACATCCCCTAGATCTTCTTCAATACGAAGAAGCTGATTATATTTGGCAATACGATCAGAGCGCGACAGCGATCCCGTTTTAATTTGCCCTGCATTTGTTGCGACAGCTAAATCAGCAATAGTTGAATCTTCTGTCTCGCCTGATCTGTGGGATAAAATAACACCAAAACCCGCTCTTTTTGCCATTTCAATAGCTTCAAGAGTTTCTGTTAATGTCCCTATTTGATTAACTTTAACCAAAACCGCGTTCCCAGCATTTTCATCTATTCCACGCTTTAAACGCTTTGAGTTTGTTACATACAAATCATCGCCAACAAGTTGGATTTCATCTCCCAATTCCTTGGTTAGAGATCTCCAACCATTCCAATCATCTTCTGCCAAGCCATCTTCAATAGATATAATAGGATAGCGATTACATAAATCTTTGTAATATTTGATCATTTCATCTGAGGATAAAACTTTACCTTCTCCAGCCAAATGATACATATTATCCCTATAAAATTCTGTTGAAGCAGCATCAAGAGCAATAACAACATCATCTTTTGGCTTATATCCTGATGCATTTATTGCTTTTATTATGAAATCCAATGCCTCATCAGAAGACTTAACAGCAGGGGCAAAACCGCCCTCATCTCCTACATTTGTATTATAGCCAGCATCTGAAAGCTGTTTCTTTAATGCATGAAAAATCTCAGCCCCCATGCGGAGCCCCTCACTGAAATTTAACGCCGATACAGGCATTATCATAAATTCTTGAATATCTACAGGGTTATCTGCATGCGCCCCGCCATTTATAATATTCATCATGGGAGTAGGCAAATTATGCGCAAATATACCACCAATATAGCGATATAAAGGCATATCAAGCTCATCAGACATAGCCTTTGCCACAGCTAAAGAAACACCAAGAATAGCATTTGCACCCAATCGGCTTTTATTTTCGGTGCCGTCAAGATCAATCATAGCCTGATCAATATATATTTGCTCTTGAGCGTCAACACCAATTAGTTCTTCGAAAATATCCGTATTTACATTTTCTACTGCTTTATTAACGGCTTTACCCAAATAAATACCTTTATCTCCGTCACGTAATTCTACCGCCTCATGAACACCTGTTGATGCACCAGATGGAACGGCTGCACGCCCCAATGCTCCAGACTCTAATTGAACATCGACTTCAATGGTTGGATTACCCCTGCTATCTAAAATCTGGCGAGCATTTATATCAATAATGGCGGTCATAATATTATCCCTTTGCTGTATTTTACACAATTCAATAAATTCAATAGTGGACTCCATGAGCCTTATGCAAAAGGTTTTAGCGCATTTTGTAAAAAGATAAAGAGGAAAAAATAACTTTTACACTTCAGTATCTACCGCAACACCACGTGAAACAGGGGTTGACGCCTTTAACGCGAGTATTTGAGTTCTGGACGCTTCAACTGTTGCGCTCCCCCCACCAGTTAAGGAAAAAAGCTGATTAGTTGTAGATGAGTTACTTCTTAAAAATTGATTATTAAGAGCTCGCGCGCTAGCCGATAACCCTATACCATTATTAGGGGCATTACTCCGCGCCACATCAAGTAAACTAATCCCCCCCGCTGCTTCCCCTAGAACAGTGGAAGAAGTTCCCGCAAACCCACGCTGGTTTGACAATGTTGCTTGATTCAGATACTGCGAAGATCCTGCTACTCGCATATTAGTAAGCCTCCTGCTCCAATGTCTATTTGTACTACATTTTTGCTATTTTATCAAATTCCATTAGTTTTTTAAGAATTTCAGGCAAATCACTTAACTTAACCATATTAGGACCATCAGACGGGGCATTATCAGGATCTTCATGCGTTTCTATAAACATCCCTGCCACACCAACAGCAACCGCCGCGCGAGCTAGAACAGGAACCATATTTCTATCACCACCAGATGAACCACCAAGCCCACCTGGTTGTTGCACAGAGTGAGTAGCATCATAAATCACAGGATAGCCTGTTTGCCGCATTATTGGGATAGAGCGCATATCAGATACTAAAGTATTATAACCAAAGCTTGCTCCTCGCTCACATAACATAATGTTGTCATTACCACTTTTAGATATTTTATCTGCGACATTCTTCATATCCCAAGGGGCAAGAAACTGCCCTTTTTTAACATTTATCACCTTACCTGTTTTTGCTGCTTCTACCAATAAGTCAGTCTGACGGCATAAGAAAGCCGGTATTTGCAAAACATCAACCACTTCACCCACAACAGAGCATTGCTCAGCAGTATGAACATCTGTAATAACAGGAACACCAAAATGATTTTTCAGATCTTTAAAAACCTCTAATCCCTTATCAATTCCAAGCCCCCTTTTGCCAGACAGGGACGTGCGGTTAGCCTTATCATAAGAGGTCTTGTAAATAAACTGTATCCCTAACCTTTGCGTAAGCTGTTTCAGAGCATCACACATTTCAAATGCATGATCTCTACTTTCCATCTGGCAAGGACCAGCGATAAGAGTAAAGGGTCTATTATTACCAATTTTAAGCTGGTCAACTTCTATTATTCTTTCCATGGTCACGAAGATATTTTTATATCACAATATTTGCAAGTCGTTTTTATGCTCATTGCACTTAAAAGCTGAATAATTTTATAAAAATAAAGTAAAGCTAGCGTAACAATTTAGGTAACAACGGGACTAGCGTCATTCGCAAATTGTGCTTTGGGTTTGGTCCTGACGAATCAACCCTTAATATATAGTTTTTGTC
>JALTAZ010000137.1 GCA_027075555.1 Micavibrio sp. | reverse complement strand
CTAATAAAAAGAGTAATTTTGTTTCACTGGAGTTAAAATATAGTTCTTATGATAGATATTTTTCTGCTCTTGTTGGCTCTGGTGATGCTGTGGCTGATAAACCATCAGGAGCTCCTTTAAGACTGGCTTTTGAAAAGACGGGAGTTGATGTTTCTTTTCATAATGTATGGTTTATAGGCGACACAGAAAATGATCTAGCTTGCGCTAAAGATGCAGGTTGTCATTGCTTGTTCTTAAAGGGAGACAAAAATACGAACGCACTTATCAATGAATATAAGCCAATTTTCAGCTTTGATAACTATCAAGAGTTAAAAGAGTTTTTGACAAGCATATAGAAAGGTTGCCCTAAAGTATTTAATATGTTTTATTACTGCCTTAAGAAATAGTTTTATAAAGTTTATAAAACCAATAATAATAATAGCTTAGGAAAATATAAAATGGCTGAAAAAGTGCAAAAAATACAAAATGTTCAAGATGTTTTTCTTAATAAAATCCGCAAAGAAAAAATGTCCGTTACAGTATTTCTGGTAAATGGTGTTAAATTACAAGGAATCGTTACATGGTTTGATAATTTTTGCCTTTTACTTCGTAGAGATTCTCATGTTCAGCTTATATATAAACATGCAATATCTACTATTATGCCCGGTGGTCCGCTTAGCTTGAATGATGAACAAGATAGTGACGAGTCATCTAGTGATGATTAACTATTCTGCTTGCAGGAAATAATAATATTGAAGAATAAAGGTAAAATGCATATAGGCGCTCAATACAAAGAGCGCAATAGGGCATATATTATTCAGCCTGTCAATAAATCTAAGTCCATTATTAGAGATATTGATGATATAATAGAAGAAGCTGAAGGACTTGCAAGAGCTATAGATCTTGAGGTCATAAAAACTCATATAGTAAAACTTTCTAAAATTCAAACAGGAGCTTTCTTTGGTAAAGGTGTTCGCAAGGATATAGCCGAAGAATTACGTACAAAACAACCTTCGATTGTTATTGTTAATGGCTCTCTTTCTCCTATACAACAACGCAATCTTGAGAAAGAGTGGAGTATAAAGATAATTGATCGTACCGGACTAATTCTTGAGATATTTGGTAAGCGGGCTCAAACTAAAGAAGGGCGTTTGCAAGTAGAGTTAGCCTCTCTTGAATATCAAAGGTCACGACTTGTTCGTTCATGGACTCACCTAGAAAGACAGCGTGGTGGAGCAGGCTTTATGGGTGGTCCAGGAGAACGACAAATTGAAATTGATCGCAGGTTAATAGCTCACCGTATAACACGAATAAAAAAAGAACTTGAAGATGTAAAACGTACAAGAAAACTTGGCAGCCAGAGTAGGGCGCGTATTCCTTTGCCGATAGTATCTTTGGTTGGTTATACTAATGCGGGAAAGTCAACTTTGTTCAATAAGATGACAAGGGCAAATGTTTTTGCAAAAGATTTGCCATTTGCAACTCTTGATCCAACTATGCGTAAGATTATGCTTCCTAATAATCAAGAGGCTATTTTGGCAGATACTGTTGGTTTTATATCTGATTTGCCAACCCATCTGGTAGCTGCTTTTAGAGCTACGTTAGAGCAGATCACCCAAGCAAATGTTATTTTGCATGTTATTGATGTTTCACGCGATGATTATATTGCACAGAAAAGTGATGTTATCGATATTTTACAACAGCTTGGCGTTAATTATGAAACTGATGATCGTATTATCGAAATTTATAATAAGATAGATCAGATATATACTAATTGTTTAAGTGAAATTAAGAGGATTTGTAAAATATCAAAGAAACCAATGCTCACTATCTCCGCGGTTGATGGTACTGGTATAGATCAATTACTTGATAATATTTCACAAATAACTTCTAGGAATAATCAGTTAGTAGAATATAAAATTAATATTCAAGATGGTAAGGCCTTATCATGGCTTTATGCTAATGGTGATGTTTTAAGTAGAATAGACAGTGATAAAACCATAAAAATCTGTGTAAATATGGATAATATATAT
>JALTAZ010000136.1 GCA_027075555.1 Micavibrio sp. | reverse complement strand
AATCTCTCTTAATGTTGCATATTCTAACCCCATACGACCATCAATAAATATAGGGTGATCATAGTCATCATCTCCAAAACCATAATATTCAGGATTTAATTCTGGATGATCACCCGGTTCTTTCAGCTCCAAAGGATCTAAATTCGCCAAAAAGTGCCCTCTAAATCTATATGACCTAATTAGCATCAACGCACGAATAGAATCTTTTGCCGCGCGCTTAATATCCTCTGCGGAAACACTAGATGACTGTTTTCCTTTAACATCATTAACCGGCTCAACCAATATACCCTCAGCAGGACAAAGCGCGGCACTGCCAAAGTTTCGTTTATCTTTTGCATTTTCATCTGGGGTCCAGCTTGCCCCGCTAAGCTCTTTTAAAAAGGCAACTTCATTATCATTTAGATCACCGAAAAACTCTACCCAACTTCTATCAACATTAGATGGATTTTTAAGATATTGCACATAAAGGTGAGCTATATATTCCGCATTTATACCACTAAGAAATGTTTGATCTTGGTTTGCTTTAGACATGATATTGAGACAACCTTTTCAATGGACTTAATAAGATATATTGTAAATTATTTACGCAAAAAAACTAAAAGTAACTATCCTAACATAGCAACTTAACATAGTAATAGCTATGCCATAGCCTTTTTTAAAGCCTGAGCTACATTAGAAATCGCCGTGTCCTCAGCCGCACTAACATTCATAGGGTGATTAGCATCATTAGCACAAACACCTGAAACAGACGAAACAATCCCGCCTATAACCTTACTAAAAAAACCCTTTTCTTTTTGTTCTTCTCCAAACTCACCATAAGCTTGAGCAACCGAAGTGGCAATATCCAGTGTCATTTTTATATAATCTTTAATTTCGTCTTTATCCGCCTGAGTTTTAAGGGCCACAATTGCTTTTTCACATTGGGGTTCTATATTAAAAACCCCTTCAGACCAGCTAGACCACTTATCCCTATTATCAAGTATTGCTCCGGCTATTTCCTTGGTTAACTCTTTTCCTTGATGAACCTTTGCAATCTCTTTTATACATAACTCTAACGCACGCATTTCGCGCTCATCATCTGCATCACCTTCTTCATCTTCAGCATAACTAACATGCATTCCCACACGATAAGGAAGACTTATGATTGCATATAAATCTTCATCACCGAACTCTGATAATTTTGTCATTTTATCCCCAATCCTTAATTTGTAAATAAATACTCTATATAATCTATATATAGTCTATATATAAGTTGTACCCAATGCCTTTGCTATAAATTGTAGAGCCTTACGCTCATCTAATGAGATATTTATGAACTGATCCCATTCCATTGCAACAATTCCTTGCTTAACAGCTTCTTTTCTACTTTTTTTATAAAACATATATATTTTTATTTTATCAATAATAGGCGTTGATTCACCATACTCTCTAAATGCCAAAGCAACAGACTCGCCAATTTCCAGCATACTACGCTTAAAGGCGTTAACCTCTTTTTCATCAACAGCTTCTGATAAGATATCAATTGCTCTATGACATTCACCTTCAATGGTTTCTAAATCCTTTGACCATTCCTCCCACTCATCTTTACGAGCGACAGTTTCACTAATTACATATTGAACAGTTTCTGCACCAAAGACCTCTTGAGAATAAGCTGTAATAATGCTAGTCAATGCCTGCATCTCAGCCTCTTCAGAATCATCTCCACCAGATTCATCACTTTGACTAACATAAAGACCTATGCGATAAGGCAAACTCACAAGTAAATTTCTTTGATCTGGCAAAAGACTATCAAGAAAACTCATATCAACAAAATCCTTTTATATAAATATATTAAAGAACATACACTGAAAAACAAAACATCTCAAATATGTTTTATAAAACAACATTATTATTTTAACGTGAAATAACTCCCCGGGCGTAAGCCCGTGGGATGTAGCGCTTCCAGTGTCTTCGTGTTATTCCTATGCAATGAAGTATAAGAAGCAAACACATTGTATTTATCGCTGTGATTATCATCT
>JALTAZ010000135.1 GCA_027075555.1 Micavibrio sp. | reverse complement strand
ATTTTGCTCAAAAACCTCATCTTTACTCAAATCATTATCAAAGCTAACATATTCCATTTTGTAGCTATTGCCAGAGCAGCCTGTCGATTTAATATTAAGGCGCAATCCAATCACTCCTTTAGGCGCATCATTTAACAAATTATTAATCTGATTTGCCGCTTTTTTGGTGATTTTTATCGGTGTATCGTTCATTAAAAAATCCTACATAAACATATTAAGTTGCATTTTGGCAGTTTCTGCCATCATGGATGGATTCCATTGTGGATCCCATATAATTTCGACTTCAACCCCACCTACCCCATCAATTGGTAAAATAGCGCCCTGAACCCAACTTGGCATTTCCTGCGCCACAGGACAAGCAGGCGAAGTTAGCGACATCTCAACCTTAACATCACAAATGCCGTTTTCTTCCTCAATAATTTTAACCGAATATATCAGACCAAGCTCATAGATATTTACGGGTATTTCGGGGTCATAAATTTCTTTTAAAGCCTTTTCTATCTCCCCCCATAAAGCATGATCGCGCGGTACATCAACATAGGGAGGCTGTGTTAAATGATCTAAATTATCCCCCTCCTCTTTTGTATCTTCTTTAGTATCTAATCTTGTATCTACTTCGCCACTCACTTGAATAACTCCCGTACTTTTTTCAAACCCATAATAAGAGCGTCAATATCACTTTTATCACTATATAATGCAAGAGAGGCTCTAGCCGTTGAATCAATGCCCATTGCCTCCATCAATGGCATGGCACAATGATGACCTGAGCGCACAGCCACCCCGCATTGATCAAGAATCATACCTATATCGCTTGAATGCGCACAATCCATGGTAAAGCTTAATATTCCGGCCTTTTGCGTCAAATCCATTGTACCATATAGCGTTAAGCCATCAATATCACTTATTGCCTGCGTAGCATATTCAAGCAATTTACGCTCATGTTCCATAATCTTATCCATAGATATACCCACAAGATAATCTACTGCCGCTCCAAGCCCTATGACCTCAACAATTGCAGGCGTTCCTGCCTCAAATTTATAAGGAGCTTCACGATATATTGTACTATATGTTAAGCTCACGCGCTCTATCATATCACCGCCACCTTGATATGGTGGCATAGATTGCAACAAATCATATTTACCATATAAAATGCCGATACCTGTTGGCGCATAAAGCTTATGACCAGTAAAGACGTAAAAATCTGCGTCCATATCGCTTACATTAACCGAGCGATGAACAATGCCTTGAGCCCCATCAATAAGGATTTTAATATCTGAATTATAACCCCTAACCATTTTTACAATTTTATCAATTGGGTTTATAGTTCCAAAAGCGTTGGAAATCTCTACCACACCAACAAATTTAGTTTTATCAGATAGCAGTTTTTCAAACTTGCAAATATCAAGCACCCCATCGCTTAACACAGGAGCAACTTTTATAACAACTCCTATTTGCCCTGCAAGAATTTGCCACGGCACAATATTGGCGTGATGCTCCATCTGCGTTATGATAATCTCATCACCCGCTTTTAAATTTGCCCTGCCCCAGCTTTGCGCAACAAGATTTACCCCCTCGGTTGCATTGCGAGTAAAAACAATATTTTTTTCTGAAGACGCGCCGATAAAACCGGCTATTTTCTTGCGGGTATTCTCAAATTCCTGAGTTAGGTTTTGGGATATTTCATAAAGCCCGCGGTGAATATTAGAATAACCTCCCGTTAATACCGCGTCCATAGAATCAATAACACATCTAGGCTTTTGCGCGCTCGCAGCGCTATCAAGAAATGCTAAGGGATTGCCATTCATCGTTTTTGACAATGCAGGAAAATCCGCACGATACGAAGAGTTTATCTCAATTGTGTCATCTGTGTCATCAGCCATTTTTCCGCCATTTCCCTTATCTGTTCTTGTTTTGTTTCACATGAAACATTATCCACAGCCTCATCAACAAACGCTTGAATCAGCAGCATACGCGCCTGCGCCTCATTTAATCCACGCGCTCTAAGATAGAATAACGGCTCTTCATCAAGCTGCCCTG